>JAFOIT010000028.1 GCA_017420585.1 Solobacterium sp. | reverse complement strand
GATTGCAATCGGCCTGCTCCTGCTGACTGTGACTATTGTCATCGGGGCCATCTGGGCAGAAGAAGCGTGGTCCTCATTCTGGACATGGGACCCGAAGGAAGTCTGGGCCCTGATTACCTGGATCCTGTATGCAATCGGCCTGCACCTGCGGCTGGGGCAGAAGAAAAAAGGGGTGTTCATGGCCTGGTATGCGGTCATTGCCGTACCGGTAGTACTGTTTACATTCATCGGTGTAAATACCCTGATGTCCGGTCTGCATTCCTATGGCGCTGTTGCAAAGATGTTTATATAGCCATGCTAACGGGTAAACGGATTGTTCAGCAGAACTCCTGCTGCCCGGAAGAAAATACGTTCAGAGAAGGATGAGCCGGATAAGGCAAGGGCAAAAATGCCTTTCTTTTCCGGCTTCTTCCTGTCCCGAACAAGGAAATATAAAGCGGAACAGATCAGTTGTTCCGCTTCATTTATTCATACGCTTCAATCAGCCGTTCGAGTTCCTTCCAGGTTACCGGGACTGCGCTGCAGTGCGCCGGGTCTTCCAGAGGAATCATCGTGTCGGCTGTTTTTGTTTCTTCATAGGGACCGTTCCAGAGATCCTGGGTATACAGGGATTTGAACTGGAAACGGGTGTAGTCATCGTATACCAGATAGTAGCCGGACACATAGAGGTCTTTCATGACCATGGGGCCCTCACTCTGATGACCGCTCAGCGGACTGCCGAATTCCGTGAAATTCTGCCAGCCATTGCGGGACCGGCCGAGAAAGAGGCGGGAATACTGTTCCATCGGCTGCCGTTCATCCTTGAGCACGATCAGGCAGTCTGTGCCCTGCTTTACGATCGTTCCGTCAATGACCGGGAACCCGCAGTCGAGCAGGGGTACAGGTTCTTCGACACTCTGAAAGTCGGCGGTCAGGTTGCGGAACATGCCGTTATCCTTGACGCTGCTCCAGTAGATCACATATTGATCCAGTGTACGGTCGTAGAAACCTTCCGGCGCCCATGCCTGCCTGCCGCTCATCGTGTTGACTTTCAGCAGTCTTTCGCCAGAAAAGGAACGAAGGTCAGGACTGTCAAAGACATAAATCGAATCTGTATCATATCCCTGGGTGGCCAGGACGGTAAATGTCCCGTCCTTGTTTCGCAGGATGGCCGGGTCACGCAGGCGGCCGGTGCCGGTTTCCGCCCGCAGGACTGTATGGTCATTGTTGAACTTGTACCAGTAGCTGCCGTTGTAAGTATAGGCCAGTTTCATGGTTTCCTTTTCATCACCGTTTTCGCTGAAATAGCTGATGACATAGGCGACATAAGGATCCAGCAGGAGGATCCGGTCATAGCGGACCGTACTGCCGTCAGCCAGCTGCGCGGTCAGGGCAACCGGTTCATATTCGTCTGCCTGCCCGGTTTTATACAGGCAGTTTTCCCTGATTTCCGCGTCACCGTCAGCCACTGTCCAGGCAACCGGCTGTCCGTTCTGATCGAATTCCGGCAGGGTATAACCGTCATTGACAAACGGGTCCAGCCAGAGATCCAGCCAGGTTTCCGGTGTGACCTCTTCCGGCATCGGTGTTTCCGCCGGAACCGGGGCCGCAGTTTGACTGCATCCGCACAGGACAACTGCGAGAATTGTCAGAAGTATTCTCTTTCTCATATGACACTATTATAATCAAAACAGAAGCACTGTTGAAACAGGACGGAAAGGACATTGTGATGAACAGCATCCGATACAGAGAAGCATTGCCGGAAGATACCGGAAGAATCCTGGAAATACAGGATATTGTATTCCATGGGGAACAGCATATTCCGTCTGAACTGCTCGATATTCCTGACAGCAAACAGCCGCGCTGGTTCGTGGCCGCAGAGGACGGTAAAGTCATCGGTACCTGTGCTGCCTGGAAAGAAGGGGAAGACACACACTTCGGAAGGTTTGCGCTGGATCCGGACAGGCGCGGGCACCATATCGGTACGGAACTGCTGAAATATGCCTATGATCAGCTGTTTGCGGCCGGGGAGGAAGTCCTGGTCATGGAGTGCCGGGATGTCAGTGTGCATGTGATCAGCCGCATGGGCGGTGAGATCACCGGGGAACCGTTCGATCTGTTCGGTGATCCCGTAACCCCGATGATCCTGCGGAAGGAAAAATATCATAAATAAAACACACCCGGTGCCGTCAGTGTACCGGGTGCATGTCTTCCAGATGGGCCAGATCGTATTCTTTCTGGGAGATGTAATGGTTTTCCAGCATATCCCTGAGAACCCGTCTCCAGCGTGATTCCGCCAGTTCATAGCCGGTGGACAGCTGGTAGGCTGAAGGGGCGTTGGTAATGCCGGCCAGCATGGCTGCCTGGGCAATGGTCAGATCATTAGCGGGAACACCATAGTAACCCATGGAAGCCTCTGCCAGGCCCCAGTAGCCGTCGCCGTAGTAATTCATGCTGGCATACAGGGCCAGCAGTTCTTCCTTGCTGTAAAGATCCTCCAGATCATGCATGATATAGATTTCCGCGGTCTTCTCCGGCAGGCCGCGGGTTTTTCCCTGCCCGATAAAGTACAGATTCTTGGCAATCTGCTGGGGGATGGTGCTGCCGCCTTCCACCGGCCGTCCGGCCAGCAGGTTGTTGATAATTGCCCGGCACATGGCGATCCAGTCAATGCCTTCCCGGGTAAAATACCGTTTGTCCTCCACCGCGACAACCGCATGGACAAAGTCAGTATCGATTTCATCATAAGTTACACTTCCCGGCAGATCCGCATAGGCTTCAACAGCTTCCGGAATACTGCGTTCCGCAACCGCGGCCCGGTAGCATCTGTAACCGCTGAAGGCCAGGGCAGAACCGGCAAGTAAAATCACGGCGGCAGTCAGGACAATCAAATATCGCAGCAGGCGTTTCATGGCTATATTATAGCGGATCACGGAAGCGCTGAACTTTAAGCGTTGATTAATTATTATTAAAGACGCATAAAATGAAAGCAATGAAAGAAAAACATTTAATTATGAAAGAAATGTCATTTTGCCGGGTTCTCGATATTGTTTTGTATCTGGATTCAAATTAAAATCAAAGCAGATAACAGGAGGATAATTGTATGACGACAATCCGTGAAAAAGCTCATGAGATTATGCCGTATCTCGTGGAACTCCGGCGTGAGTGCCACCGGCATCCGGAACCATCATGGAAAGAATTTGAAACTACAAACAGGCTGGCAGCTGAACTGGACAAACTCGGTATACCGTACAAGCGCATGGAGCCGACCGGCCTCATGGCAGAGATCAAGGGCGGAAAGCCGGGCAAGACGGTGCTTCTGCGGGCGGATATTGATGCACTGGAAATACTTGAGAAGACGGATGTACCGTTCCGTTCGGAAAACGAAGGCATCATGCATGCCTGCGGTCATGATACCCATATGACCAACCTGATGGGTGCGGCCCGGATTCTCAATGATATGAAAGATGAACTGAACGGCAATGTCAGGCTGATCTGGCAGCCGGGTGAGGAGATCGCCAAGGGTGCCTACGCGTTTATTGATCAGAAGGTTCTGGAAGGGGTTGACGGTGTTTACGGACAGCATATCTGGCCGCTGTTCCCGTGCGGCACGGTTGCCTACCGCAGCGGCGGTGCCTGGGCAAGCTGTGACGGCTTTACCCTGAAGGTCATCGGCAAGGCTACCCACGGCAGTGCCCCGGAAAACGGTGTTGACGCGACTGTATGTGCTTCGGCCATCGTCATGAACCTGCAGACCATTGTCAGCCGGGAAGTGGCAGCGATGAAGCCGCTGGTAGTCACCGTCGGCAGCCTGCATTCCGGCACCCGGTTCAACATCTGCTCCGGTGAAGCGGAACTGACCGGTACCTGCCGGTGCTTCGATGTCGAGCTGCATCACCATATTCCGGAGATGATGGAACGGATCATCAAGGCAACCTGCGAAGCCTACAGATGTGAGTATGAATTCGAATACAACTTCATGACCGAACCGGTAATCAACAGGCCGGATATGACCGAAATCGCCAAGGGTGCGGCTCTGAAGGTCACGGACGGTCCGGATCAGGTCATTGAACACGATGCCATTATGGCTGCCGAGGACTTCGCGGCTTACATGGTGGACTGCCCCGGTACCTTCTGCCTGATCGGCGGCGGCGGGGAATATCCTGTTCACAGTGACTATTTCTGGATCAATGAGGATTCACTGGAAATCGGCAGCGCCATGTATGCGCAGTTTGCGGTTGATTTCCTGAATAAATAAAAAAAAGGAGAATTATTGAAATGCAGAACATCAGAGAACTCGCCCACAAGCATGCACAGTATGTCATCGACCTGCGGCATGACTTCCACAAACATCCGGAAAAGAGCATGGAAGAATACCGTACAACCGGCGCTGTCGCGGCTGAACTCGAAAAGATGGGGATTCCGTTCCGGGTCCTGGAACCGTCAGGTGTCATTGCCGAAATCAAGGGTGCCTTCCCGGGTAAGACCATCGGCCTGCGGGCCGATATGGACGCCCTGTCCATTACCGAAAAGACTGACGTACCGTTCAAATCCGTCAATGACGGCTTCATGCATGCCTGCGGCCATGATACCCATACGGCGATGCTGCTGGGGGCAGCGAAGATCCTGGATGAAATCCGGGGTGAGCTGCACGGCACAGTGAGACTGGTTTTCCAGCCGGGCGAAGAAGTTGCCCAGGGCGCCAAGAGCGTCATTGACCAGAAGGGTATTGAAGGCGTTGACGCGATGTTCGGCATTCATATCGGCGCCCAGCGGCCGGTCGGCCATGTCTTCATGATGGCAGGTGCTTCGGCAGCGGCCTGTGACGAATGGATTCTCAAGATCAAGGGCAGAGCCGGACACGGCGCAGCCCCGGAAGCCTGTGTGGACGCGACAGTCTGCGCGGCGGCAATCATTATGAACCTGCAGACAATTGTCAGCCGGGAAGTGGCCGCCATGAAGCCGCTGGTTGTGACCGTCGGCAAGCTGGAAACCGGCACCCG
>JAFOIT010000027.1 GCA_017420585.1 Solobacterium sp. | reverse complement strand
GCGACCTGAATACGGATGACCTGGCTGCCAATGACGCTTACCGTTACGCGGTCAGCCGGCGGATTCTGGAAAAACAGGGCTATGACGCCGAGATGTTTGTCAGCTATGAACCGCAGCTGGGCATGCTGGCGGAATGGTGGAAACAGCTCCTGGGTGAATCGGAAGGTAAGGACGGCAAGGGTATCCTGCCGGATTCCGCTGTCTTCTCCACCGACCTGCACAGTCTTGGGCAGTTCGTGCAGGAAGGCCGCAAGATGCTGTTTGAAACCATCCTGACAGTCGACAATGTCCCGCAGGATGTCATTGTGCCGGAAGACGCAGAAAACCGGGACGGCATGAACTACCTGGCCGGCAAGCCGATGAGCTGGGTCAACCGGATGGCCTTTGAGGGCACCCTGGAAGCACACGAAAAGACCGGCGGTGTGCCGAACCTGCTGATCAGCGTACCGGATCTTTCCGCTTACAGTTTCGGTTACCTGTCGCACTGGTTCTTCATTGCCACAGCCATGACCTGCTACATGCTGGATATTAACCCGTTCAACCAGCCGGGTGTGGAAGTGTACAAGAAGAACATGTTCCGGCTGCTGGGAAAACCGGAAAAATAATACGGAAAACCGCATGAAAATGCGGTTTTCTTTTTCCTCGGGAGGACTGCATGCCGGGATGTATGTGAAATATCTATCAACATCTTAACAGCGTCCGTGGTACTATATTAGACAAGAAAACTAGAATCAGGAGACAGACGATTATGGGAATGAGAGGCGTACATACATCAATCAATGATATTCGCAGGGCGGTCTTTGCCGAAGTAGCAAAGCTGTCTTATAACTACCAGCCGGGTGATCTGTCCGAGATGGAGAATATTCCGTACCGGATTATTCCGGGTGAGGTTTCAACCTACCGCGAGAGCGTTTTCCTGGAGCGGGCGATCGTCAAGGAACGGATGCGGCTGGCCATGGGACTGCCGCTGCGCACAGCTGCGGAGCATGCGCCGGTATCCGCCGGGGCGGAAGAGGCGGTCTATCCTGAAAAGTATTATCAGCCGCCGCTGATCAATATCATCAAGTTTGCCTGCCATGCCTGCCCGGACAACCAGGTAGTCATTACCGATCAGTGCCAGGGCTGCCTGGCCAGGCCATGCTCACAGGTCTGCCCGAAGGACGCGATTTCCTTCAGCCGCGGCCAGGGACATATTGATCCGGAAAAGTGCATCAAGTGCGGCAAGTGCATGACGGTCTGCCAGTATGGCGTAATCCTGCGCATGCAGCGGCCGTGTGCGGTTGCCTGCGGTATGAAAGCCATTCACAGCGATGAATACGGCCGGGCCGAAATCGATCAGGAAAAGTGTGTCAGCTGCGGCATGTGCCTGGCCAACTGCCCGTTCGGGGCAATTGCCGACAAGGCCCAGATTTTCCAGTGCATCCAGGCGATCCGCAGCGATACGCCGGTTTATGCCGCGATTGCCCCGGCGGTGGCCGGACAGTTCGGCAAGGACCTCGGCCCGGGCAAGATGCGGGCGGCGTTCCGCCAGCTCGGCTTCGAGGATGTTGTTGAGGTGGCCATCGGCGCTGACCTCTGCACCCTGCAGGAAGCTGAGGATTTCGTTAAGGAAGTTCCGGAAAAACTGCCGTTCATGGGCACATCCTGCTGCCCGGCCTGGTCGGTCATGGCCAAGCGGGAATTTCCGCAGTATGCCGAATGCATCTCCATGGCCCTGACCCCGATGGTGCTGACCGGCCGGCTGATCAAGAAGGAGCATCCGGAATGCAAGGTGGCCTTCATCGGTCCATGCGCGGCCAAGAAGCTGGAAGCCAGCCGCCGTTCCGTGCGTTCGGATGTTGACTTTGTCCTGACGTTCGAGGAAGTCCTGGGCATGTTTGAAGCGAAGGAAGTGGACTTCGCGGCCCTTGAGGAAATGGAAGTTCCCAACAGCGCCAGCGGCGACGGCAGGGGGTTCTCCGTCAGCGGCGGGGTGGCCAGTGCCGTGGTCAACTGCATCAACCAGCTGTATCCTGGCCGGGAAGTCAATGTGGAACATGCCGAAGGCCTGGATGAATGCCGGAAGATGCTGATGCGGGCCAAGGCGGGCAAACTGAACGGTTATCTGCTGGAAGGCATGGCCTGCCCGGGCGGCTGCGTCGGCGGTGCCGGTACGGTCCAGCTGATCCCGAAGGCGGCCCAGGAAGTCGCTAAAATCAAAAAGAATTCCGGCAAAGCCCACGCTTACGAAAGCAGCTACCGGTCGGTCCTGCCGGATCTGGAAGAGTGACAGTCCCCGCGTCTTTCCATCCGGATGTATGATAGATTTTACGGAGTAACCATGAAGAAATGCTGATACCGGAAAACTGAAAAGAAGTACCTGCAACAAAGTGTTTTTCAGTGTTCCGGAGGCAATATGAAACATAATCTGAACGTCATGCTGGCAGTGTCTTTCCTGCAGGGCATGGTATTTTACGCATCAGTTGCCACGCTTTACCGGCTGCATGCGGGCATCACCTTATCACAGATCACGCTCATTGAAAGCGTCAGTTTCGTCGTGACGCTGGCTTTTGAACTGCCCTGGGGCATTGCCGCGGAACGGATCGGCTACCGGCGGACAATGATCCTGTGCAGTTTTCTTTATTTTCTGTCCAAAATCATCTTCTGGCAGGCGGCGAGCTTCGGCCTGTTCCTGCTGGAGCGGATTGTCCTGGGGGTTGCCCTGGCCGGACTGTCCGGTGTGGACAGCAGCATTGTCTATCTTTCTGCCGGGCAGGAACAGTCGGAAAAAGCCTTCGGTATCTGGGGCGCCTGCGGCACGGCCGGCATGCTGGCAGCGTCGGGCGTTTCCCTGCTGCTGGGTGAACAGTACCGGCTGATGGCGCTGTTGACCGCAGGTGCCTATGGCCTGGCCGCGCTGCTGGTATGCACCCTGAAGGAAATGCCGCAGACGGAAGGAAGAGCCCTGTCCATGAGGCAGACGGCACAGATCTTCCGGCAGGCAGCAGGAAACCGGAAACTGCTGGCGGCAGCGCTGCTGGCCGGCCTGCACGCGGAGGTGATCCGGCTTTTGACCGTTGTGTTCAACCAGCCGGTCCTGCTGGCTGCCGGCCTGTCAGTCAACCTGGTCAAAATGCTTTATATTGCGGTGGCTGCGGCCGGGGCGGGCGGTGTACTGACTTGGCGGCTTTCACGGTTTATGGGGCGCCGCCGGACCGGCACTTTCATCCTTGGCGCGGAGGTATTCTGCTGCGTGATTCTGGGTCTTGTCAGCCGGCCGGTTCCGGCTGCCCTGAGCATCCTGGCCTTGGCCCTGGGGGAGAGCCTGATGATCCCGCTGCTGAGCGCTGTCCAGCATGAATCCATCCACGGGGAAAGGGCCGCCATGATGAGTGCGGCGGCAGCTGTGGCGGAACTGTCAGCGGTGCCGGCCGACCTGGTGTCGGGCATCCTGGCGGAAAGGAGCCTGCAGACCAGCCTGCTGGCGGCCGCGGCAGTACTGCTGTTCCTGCTGGCTGTCTGGCGGTTTCTTCCGTCAGAAGAAAAAAGCGGCCGCAGCCGCATCAGTTCAGTTCAAATGTAATCTTATCGTTCAGACCGGCGGTCCATGTGACAAAGAAACTGC
>JAFOIT010000026.1 GCA_017420585.1 Solobacterium sp. | reverse complement strand
TACGGCGTATCGGTGCTGGCCAAGAGTGCCTGCCAGGATGAACTCAAAAAGAAAAAACTGACCGCCCTGCCGATTGAAAACCTGAGCATGATCCGGGAGATCAACATCGTATATGGTGATAACTTCAAATATCCGGAACTGCTGCAGGAAATTGTGAGGATCTATAACGAAGACTGAAAATGGAGCTGAACGCTCCATTTTCCTTATCTGCCGAAGCAGGGGCGGTTTTTTCTGAACCGGTTCACCTTGAAAAACAGTGTTTCCTGACACGATAATAGCAATAACAGTACTGCATTATCGATTGATAGGAGAACGCATATATGGCTGTATTGATCATTGCCTTTCTGGCCAGCCTGATTCCGGCCGCCATCATCTATTTCTGGCTCAGGAATCATATGTTCAGACAGGATCAGGAATATAAGACTTTCTGCCGGAGTTCCCTGTTCAAGGGCATGCTCTCCACGTTTCTCGTCATCCTGTTTTCCGGATCATTGTCCCTGCTGGGCAATGCGGTTCTCTTCAGGGAATCCCGCGGACTTCTATATACTGCCTACCGGACATTTATCGTCCTGGCCCTGGCGGAAGAAGCAGCCAAGTACATTACTTTCAGAAAGATATTGAAGAAAACAGAAAGTCCGTACTCTGCCCTGGATATGATCAGCAGTATGGTTCTGGTCGCGCTTGGCTTTGAAATCCTTGAGAGCGGTGTCTATGCCCTGACGACCAGTCCCGGACAGATGCTGGTCAGAGGTGTAACCGCCATGCATGCCGGTTATGGCTTCATCATGGGCTGGTTCATGGCAAAAAGCAGGCTTACAGGAAAGAAATCCCAGGCAATTATCGGTTTCCTGATCCCGGCCCTGCTTCACGGTGCCTATGATTTCGGTCTGTCGGATGAATTCGCGCAGCTGGGTGACGCAACCGCGATCCTGTCGGTGACACTGGCAGCCTTGGCGCTCGTCACACTGATCTGGATGTTCCTGTTTACAAGGAAAGCCCGCACGAATCCGGTATATACTGATTGCCTGCCGGCGGAAGAACCGGCCCCGGACAACTGAAAAACCGGCCAAATACTTGTATAAAAAAACCGCATGCCCGCGGTTTTTTACAATATAAATGATCTTTACTGCTCTTTCCGGTATTTCCCGTAGTACATGAAGCCGATCAGGGTAGACAGCAGGAATGCCGCAAAGGACAGTATGAACGGCCGCATCGGTCCGGAAGCGTAGATCAGTCCGGCAAACAACGCCCCGAAGATGCCGCCCAGGGAATTCATCGACTGGTAGAAGCCCATGACCTGGTTGGAAGTGGCATCATCCGAGCGGTCCGCGCTCATCGTCTGCAGCAGCGGCAGCCGCAGCACCATCACACTGCTGTAAATGATATAGACAGCAATAAACAGCATCTGGCTGCGATTGATGAGTATGGATGCCGTCAGGCCTGTGCATACGGCAAGCACGTAGATAAACGACCGGTTGATATCCGTCTTCCTCTGTAGCCAGATACTGACAGTGCCGTTCAGCGCCAGGGTCAGGACCGCAATAACTGCCTTGAAGATCCCGTTGTAGGCAGAGGTCATGCCATACTGGTCCTTGATGTAGTAATTGAAGCACTGTTCATAGGAATTCTGCCCGATTGCCGAAACCGCCGTAATCACAAAGATCATGGCCAGGGCCGGCGTCATGAATGTTCTGGCAGCCGCAAACGCCGCAAAGGGATTGACATCCTTTGCGGACAGGGCCTGTTCCGGTTTTGCCTTATAAGGTGTATCGTCCAGACAGAGCACACCGTACAGAATCCCGCAGAGCGCCAGCACAATCACCTGGGCTGTAAACGCTGTGCCGACAGAGATCACCCCCAGCATCCCGCCGACAAAGAACCCGGCTGCCCCGGCAACATTCTGGATTGTTGTCAGCCACACCAGATCCCTGCCCCGGTCCTCCGAAATATTGATGACATAATTCGCCATGGCCGTGTATACACCGCCGGTAAAGATACCGGCAAACATCCGCCCGCCGACGATCTGGATTTCGCTCATGGCCGCACCGAAAATAATCTGGCCAACCGCATATCCGAGACTGCAGATCAGCATGATCCGCCGGGTCGACACATAACTGCACAGTTTTCCCCAGAATGGTGAGAACAGGAAGTTCATGGTCATCATTGCTGCCAGGGCAACGCCGAACATGGAACTGTCAAGATTTCTTTCAACGATCAGTGTCGGGGTAACCGGATGGGCAAAACTCGCTGCCATATTAAAGAAGAACAAGATCACGAAAAATGTGAACAGTCTGTTTTTTCTCATACGCATTATTTTACTTCATTCAGAGCATATGAAAAGAATGAATGCTCTTTCTTTACCGTATTGATGTCACTTCTATCTCCTCGTAACTGCCGGCGGTTTCTATGAAAAGGAGCGGTGGCCCGCTCCGTTATCTTATCTGATAAAATTGGTGACTTTGTGCGGTTCGTACAGCGGTTCCGGCACACCGGCCGCGCGGCCCGCTTCGATGCATTTCAGCAGCCAGGCCATATTCTCGCCCAGCGTCCGCATGGTCTGCAGGCCTTCCTCATCCTGTCTGGCCTCTTCAGCAACCCTGCCGTGAATCTGATTCCAGTATTGAGATGTAACAACCGGCATATTGGACATTTCGAAGTATTTGTTCAGGCGTTCGTAAGCCGCACTGGCCCCGCCCCGGCGGCAGGACACCACACTGCTGGCCGGCTTTTTGGCCCACTTCTTTGAGGAGCTGTAAAACAGCCGATCCAGGAAAGCGGTTGCCTGGGCACATGGACCGCCGTAATATACAGGCGCACCGATGATCAGGCCGTCATATTCGTCAGCTTTTTCAGATACCCGGTTGACAGCATCGTCATCGAAGACGCACTTGCCGGTTTTGCCGCATTTGCCGCAGGCTATGCAGCCGTGAACCGCCCCGGTTCCCAGCCAGAGTATTTCTGTTTCAATATCATGTTTCTGCAGGGTCATGGCAACTTCCTGCAGAGCCACGTCGGTGCAGCCGTGCTGATGCGGGCTGCTGTTGACAAGCAGTACTTTCATTGTCGCTCTACCTCCGTCATCAATATACCATGGCCGCCGGCATCATTTTTCAACTTCGCTCTTTTCTTTCTCATTTTCCTGTGTTAATATAATCTGGCAATGAGGCATTAGCTCAGTTGGGAGAGCACTTCCTTGACGTGGAAGGGGTCGGGGGTTCGAGTCCCTCATGCCTCACCATTTTTTATTTTTCACACAGTGTTTCCACGATGTACAAATATTGCTTAGAACGGTATGAATACGCTGTTTCTAAGCATTTTTATTATCTGCTCATTGTCGATACACTGTTCCTGTGATTGCACCACTTTTGCACAACGTTTGCACAACGAGACAGGGAGACAAGATCCATACACTGCGCATAGTAGAAATAACAGCCTGAGGCATCCCCTACCCGGCATGTCAAAATGACCCCCGTCAAAAGCAGATAGGTACCTTTATCGGTAAAATCAGTACCGTTTCTATGCAAATAACAAATACTAAACGATTAACATTTAGCGATTTTGACTATTAATAATAAAAAAAGAATCCAAACAACCAGATGTCCGGGAATCGATCTATTCCTATACTAAAGACCAGAAGAATGATTTAAATGAATAAGACAGACAATTAATTCACGACACGATGTTTATGTTACCGCTGTGATTCCTCTTACTCTAGTGAGGTATATATCATATCCTTTTAGGTTTCGACTCAGTTCCTTAAGAATAAAATCTTTTGTACTTTCAATAATTTCCTCTGCCGTTGCACCGACGCTCTCATCATCGGATTCCGCTGAAAAACCTTTCTTAAAGCTTTTATCCAACGCTAGTCATATTCAAATGCCTCCTATTATCTTGCTTTTTAGTGTTCCTACGCAAACTTAATTATACCTGAAACCTATAAGTAACGATAATTAGTGCTTTTTACATTTCGGTGCAACTCAAATCTGTTGAATTCCGTCCCTGTCAAGAACATAGACCTTCCGCGCGGTTTCCTGAATGAACATGCGGTCATGGGAAACACTGATCACACAGCCGCCGAATTCCGAAATCATCTGCCG
>JAFOIT010000025.1 GCA_017420585.1 Solobacterium sp. | reverse complement strand
CCGGCAATCAGTTTCATTCGCCCTGCTCCTCTTCGGCTGTTTCCTCTTCTGTTTCAGCGGTTTCTTCTTCCGCTTCGCCAGTCTCTTCGTCAGCCGGCTCTTCTTCGGCTTTCATGCCGAGTTCTTCCAGCCACCGCTTGCCCAGCGGCGCCTTGCGGAATTCATCCAGAACCCCGACGGATTCGTCATACTTTTCCGTATCGCCTTCATCGAGCCAGATCCGGCACTGCATGGCCGTGATGATGTGCTTGTAGATACCGATCAGGTCCTTGGTATAGTGCAGGTCGGCGTAGTCCCCTTCCATGACCCGCTCATAGAAAGCCCGGCCGAGGTCACCGCTCTTTTCGTAGTATGCCTTGTTGGCCAGGGCCAGCTGCCATACCATCTCATGTTCAAGCTGGTCCCGGTACGGTTCCATCTTTTCGTAGATTTCGCTGAGCTGGTCCATCCGGTTCTTGCTGTAGAGGTTGTTCGGGGCGAACAGCAGCAGCCAGAAGAAAGTGCTCTCGTTCAGGCCCACGGCACTCCGCTGGGGGTCCCCGGTCAGCAGGACGCTGACATCCATGTTGGCCAGGCCTTCACGGAACATGTCTTCATCATCGTGGTAGGCACCGCCCCAGACCCGCAGGGCCTGCAGGCGGGCTGTGTATTCCGGGGTGTTCTCCGGGGAGAATTCCTGATTCAGGGCTTCCTCGAACGCCTGCTTGTCACCGAAAGCACCGAGGATCCGGAGAATCTTCTTGTTGATACGTGCGTCCTTCTGCATGGATATGAGCCGGAAGATGCAGTACACCGCTGCCACAACCAGTAAAATCGTTGTTATATTCATAATTCAGACTCCTTAAGCCTATATATTATAACGGAAAAAGAAGGATTTGCAGGAAGGGCCGCTCCGGAATTAAAGAAAAGGACGCATCATCGCACCTGCGGCTGCGTGCGGGACACATATCACCGCCGGGCTCCCGCCTGTCCGAAAACAATGGGAAAACGCTTATTTTAAGCCTTTCTGTCACATATTCACATTGACTTTTCAAATCCAGACCTTTATTATTATAAAGCGTTTGTTCTTATACGTATAAAAACGGAGGTGGCATGAAATGAAAAGAACATACCAGCCGAGCAAGAAAAAAAATAAGTCGACCCACGGCTTCAGAGCCCGCATGAGCACGGTCGGCGGACGGAAGGTCTTAGCGAGACGCAGAGCAAAGGGCAGAAAAGTACTGTCTGCCTGACAGAAGCCACCGCATGGTGGTTTTTTTTACCGATATGAAAAAGCGATACCACATTCTCAAATCCGAAGAATTCCAGCAGATGATCCGTCATGAGAAGAAACTGGCCGGACCCTCTTTTGTGTGCTACCACGCCCCGCGGAAAGAAGAACATGCCCGGGTCGGGATCTCCCTGTCCCGCAAGATCGGCAATGCCGTGGAGCGCAACCATATCAAGCGGCAGGTCCGGATGATGTGTCATGAACTGATTGATTTCGCGTCCTATCCGGAAGATATCGTCCTGATTGTCCGTTTCGGTTATCTGGACAACGGGTATGCGGACAATAAAAAAATGTTGGAAAAACTGCTGAATAAAGCTACAATAAAATAGTTTCTATATATTATTAAGGAGATTTTATGAAGCTCAAGCCGTCTACAAAAAAATTACTGTTGTGTGCCGTGCTGTTCGTGGCCGTCGTCGGCCTGTCCGGCTGCCGCATTCCGACAGATGAAACAGGAGCAATCAAACAGATCACGCTTGACACGACATTCCAGGAAACATTCGCGACCGAAAACTGGTTCAACGCCATCCTCGTATGGCCGATGGCCACAACCATGAACCACCTGGCCCCGAAGATCGGCGTGCTGGGCGCGATTGCCGTGGTTACGATTGTCGTCAACCTGATCCTGATGGCCCTGACGATGAAATCCACGATTGCCCAGCAGCAGATGCAGCTGCTCCAGCCGGAAATGGACCGGATCCAGCGCAAGTACGAGGGCAAGACCGATGACGCGTCCCGCCAGAAACAGGCCATGGAAATGCAGAAGCTGTACAACACGTACGGTGTCAACCCGATGTCCATGATCCTGGTGACCTTCGTTCAGTTCCCGGTCATCATCGCGATGTACCAGGCGGTCCAGAGATCGGTTGCCGTACAGACCGGTTCGGTCTTCGGCGCCCCGCTTGCGGTCCGTCCGCTTGACGGCATCAGGGCCGGCAATATGGCTTACCTGGCAATCTTCCTGATCATGGCGCTCTGCCAGTTCGGTTCCATGAAGGTTCCGCAGATGCTGGCCAAGCAGCAGGCGGAAAAGGAAGCCGCAAAGAAGCACCGCAGCAGCCGTGAACCGGAAAAGAAGACCAACCAGACACAGATGATGCAGTACTACATGATGGCCATGATCCTGGTCTTTGGTCTGATGTGGCCGAGTGCCATGGCGGTTTACTGGGCCGTCAACTCCCTGGTCATGATTGTCAAGACCTTTGCCGTCCAGGCTATTATCAATAACAGAAAAGAGGCTGCACGATGAAACGGTATACAGGAAAAACACTGGAAGAACTGCTGGCGGCCGCAGCGGAAGAAAAAGGCTGCGCTGTCGAAGACCTGACATACTTCGTTGTTGAGGAAAAGAAAGGCCTGCTGGGCATCGGCTCCTCCGTATCCGCGGATGTCTACTGCCTGGATGATGTCAAGGAATTCCTGTTCGATTATCTCGGTGACTTCTTCACCGGTATTGACCAGGACCTGGAAGTTTCCATCGAAGAAAAGAACGGCGGCTTCATCGTCCGCATGAACGCTGAAAACAACGCTGTCCTGATCGGCAAGATGGGCAAGACCCTGTCGGCCTTCAACACGGTTGTCAGGGCAGCTGTGAATGCGGAATTCCGCAAGCGCATCGATGTCCTGGTTGACGTCAACAACTACAAGGAAGAGCGTTACCGCAAGCTGGAGGCCATGGCCAGAAGGACCGCCAAGCAGGTCATGCGTTCCCATGTGGATGCCGAACTGGACCCGATGCCGAACGATGAGCGCAAGGTCATCCACAAGGCCCTGAACGACTGGAACCATATCCAGACGCAGAGTGAAGGGGAAGGCAGCCAGAGACACGTCTGCATCTGCTATGTGGAAGAGAAGTCCAAAGCGGAAGATACCGACGAAGACTGATAATCCATCAAACATCCGGAAATACAAATCCCGGATGTTTTTTTATAATTATTATGAAATGAAAAGAGGTATTGCCTATGACCCGATCTTTTGGCTGGTGCTTCATCGGGACCGGCCGGCTGGCTGAAACCGTTGCCGGCGAAATCCTGTCCAACGGTCACCGGATCGTTTCCGTCTATTCCCGGACTTATGAAAGAGCTGCGGCCTTTGCGGCCCGCCATGGCGCCGAAGTATATACAACCCCGGAAGCCGCGATGACGGCAGCGGGTGTGGAAGGTGTCTACATTGTTACCCCGCACAGTTCGCATGCGGAATACGCGGAAACCGCCATCCGGCTCGGTGTCCCTGTTTTCTGTGAAAAACCGTTTACCGTCCGGGCAGAAGAAGCGGAAGAGCTGTTCAGGCTGGCTGCGGAAAAACATGTCTACGCGGCTGAGGCCATGTGGACCTGGTTTGCCCCTCCGGCTCGGGCCGTCAAGGCGTGGATTGACAGTGGCCGCCTGGGGGACATTCAAACGGTCAATATCAGTTACTGTGCTTCCTTCATGCATGACGCTTCCCGGCTGACGGATCCCATGGCTGCCGGAGGCGCGCTGCTCGATATCGGGGTCTACCCGCTGACATACCTGTACCGGCTGTTCGGCGAGCCGGTTTCCGTAACCTGTCAGGGTGTGTTGAAGAACGGTGTAGACGTCAGCGACACGATTGACGTGGTTTATGACGGTTTCCGCTGTCATGTGGAAGTATCCATGTGTGATGATACATACGGGGAAAAGCTGCAGATCCGCGGGTCCGAAGCTGATATTTGTATTGATCAATATCATAATGCCGGCCAGGTAAAACTGCTTTTCCACAATGGCATGGAAGAAATATATACCGGTATTACTGACTATCTGACCGAATTTGATATTGCGGCAGATGAGATACGCGGCGGCTTGATTTCAAGTGTACTTGTGCCTCCGGAAGCCACTATTGCGGTCATGAAAATCATGGATGCGTGCCGCCGGCAGATGCGCCTTGTCTATCCTTTTGAAAGACAGTAAAACTCTTAAAAACACCCCTGTTTTGACAAAAAATGTGGAAAAAATGTTTCATATGTTTTTCCACGTTTTTTCACGGAAAAGACATCTGTCCCCAACTGGTGAACACAGCTGTTTTCCACAGGTTCTCCGCCGCGGTGCAGTAACACTTTTCCACAATTGTTAATAATTGTTGCATGTCATTTTTT
>JAFOIT010000024.1 GCA_017420585.1 Solobacterium sp. | reverse complement strand
GTGCTGAACACCGAAAAGTGCACGATGAGCGAGATTGAAAAGAATCTCGAACTGAACACCCTGATTCATGCGATCGATGCCGGCGTGGGGCCGAACTTTGACTATCAGGCTTCCAATTACAGCAAGATCATCATCATGACCGATGCGGATGATGACGGTTCGCATATCCAGATCCTGCTGCTGACCTTCTTCTACCGCTACATGCGGCCGCTGCTGGAACAGGGCATGGTCTACATTGCGCTGCCGCCGCTGTACAAGGTAACAAAGGGCAAGCAGACGCAGTACTGCTACACCGATGATGAACTCGACGCGGTCCGCAAAAAACTGGGCCGGATCGAAGTGCAGCGTTACAAGGGCCTTGGTGAGATGAATGCCACCCAGCTGTGGGAGACAACCATGGACCCGGCCAGCCGGACCCTGATCCGGGTCGGCATCCAGGATGAAATGCTGGCTGACAAGCGGGTATCGGTGCTGATGGGCGACAAGGCCGACCGGCGCCGCAAGTGGATCGAAGACAATATCTCCTTCACACTGGAGGATGATTTCAAGGTGGACGCATAATGGCAAGAAAGAACGAATTTGAAGACAATACAAAATACGTGCCGGTGCTGCTGGAAGATGTCATGGGCGACCGGTTTGGCCGTTATGCCAAATATATCATTCAGGAGCGGGCCCTGCCGGATGCCCGGGACGGTCTGAAGCCGGTCCAGCGCCGGATTCTTTATGCCATGTATCATGACGGCAATACCTGGGACCACCCGTACCGCAAGTCGGCCAAGACTGTCGGTCTGGTCATCGGCAACTACCACCCGCACGGGGATACCTCGGTCTATGACGCGATGGTCCGCATGTCCCAGGACTGGAAAGTACGGCTGCCGCTGATCGATATGCACGGCAACAACGGGTCCATTGATGATGACCCGGCTGCGGCGATGCGTTATACCGAAGTGCGCCTGGCCAAGGTCACGCAGATCATGGAAGATGACCTGGACAAGGATACCGTGGAGATGGCCCCGAACTTTGACGATACGGAAAACGAACCGACGGTTTTGCCGGTGCCGTTTCCGGTCATGCTGGTCAACGGGGCGACCGGCATCGCGGCCGGTTATGCGACCAACATGCCGCCGCACAATCTGAGCGAAGTCGTGGATGCGGCGATTTACCGTCTGCAGAATCCCACCTGCGAGCTCTCTGAGATCATTGAGCTGATCCCCGGCCCGGATTTCCCGACCGGCGGGATCGTGCAGGGGGCGCAGGGCATCCGCGAAGCGTTTGAAACCGGCCATGGCCGGGTGGTCGTGCGGGCCAGGGCGGAAATTGTCCAGGCCAAGACCTGCCGGCAGATTGTCATTACGGAAATCCCGTATGAAGTCATCAAGAGTGACCTGGTCAAGAAGATGGACGAGATCCGGCTGTCCCGCGATATTGACGGGATTCTTGATGTCCGTGATGAAACTGACCGGACTGGTCTCAGGATCGTTGTTGATGTGCGCAAGGACGCCGACGCGAACATGATCCTGAATTATTTCTATAAGAATACCGACCTGCAGATCTATTACAGCTACAACAATGTGGCGATTATCGACAAGCGGCCGGTGCAGGTGGGCCTGCTCGGGCTGCTGGACGCATTTATTGCCTTCCGCAAGGAAGTGGTTATCCGCCGTTCCCGGTTTGAACTGGACCGCATGGAGAAACGGTGCCATGTCATTGAAGGCCTGATGAAAGCCGTATCGATTCTTGACCAGATCATCGATATCATCCGGCATTCACAGGACAAGGCGGACGCCAAGCGGAACCTGATGGCGGAGTTCGGCTTTGATGAACCCCAGGCCGAAGCGATCGTCACCCTGCGGCTGTACCGGCTGTCCAACACGGATATCTTTGAACTGCGGGAGGAGTTTGCCGAACTGGTCAACCAGATTGAGGAGACCAGGTCCATACTCGAAAACCCGAGTATCCTGACCCATGTCATCGTACAGGAACTCAAGGCTGTCCGCAGGGAATACGGACAGGAGCGCCGGACAAAGATCGAGGACGAAATCAGCGAACTGGTCATCAACCGCTCCAGCATGGTTGCCAGCGAGCGGGTAGTCGCAACCGTGAGCCGCGACGGTTATATCAAGCGGGTTTCCCTGCGTTCCTACGGGGCCAGCGAGGGCACTCCGACCGGGCTGAAGGAAGGGGATGAACTGATCGGCCATATCGAGTGTGATACGCTCGATACGCTGCTGCTGTTCACCTCGAAGGGCAATTATGCCTGCCTGCCGGTCTGGCAGATCGATGAGGGCAAATGGAAGGACCTCGGCATGCACCTGAACAAGGTGGTGCGGATTGAAGGTGACGACAAGATCCGCAATGTCATCGTGATGCACGGTTTTGACACCTATGCCTGGATCGTGACGGCATCCTCGGACGGTTTTATCAAGAAAACACCGGCGTCCGCCTGGCAGGTCCAGCGCAACAGCCGGGTCATGCCGGCCATGAACCTGGGGCCGCAGGCTGAACTGCTGACCGCCTTTGCGGCCTATCCGGATGATGCGGTCACGCTGGTTACCAGGGATGGTTTCGCCAGCCGCTACAGTCTGGACCAGGTGCCGGAGACCGGGATCAGGGCCAAGGGCGTCAAAGCAGTCAATCTCAGCGCCGATGACCGGCTGGCCTTTGTCTGCCCGCTGCGCCGGGGCGTGCAGGGCGTCCTGTATGTCTGCCGCAACGGGGCCATGAAACGGGTCCGGCTGGATGATATCCAGCAGGGAAACCGGCCGGTGAAGGGCAGCCTGATCGCCAAGAAAGTCAAATCCAACCCGAATGAACTGCTGCTGGCAAAACCGGTTGCACCGGGTGATATACTGGCGTTCTATGATCCGGAAGAACATCTGCTGAAAGCCTCCGAAATCCCGCTGAAGACCACCGACACCACGTTCAGCACGCCGCTGAACCTGAAGGCCGGATGGTATCTGCGCCGGGGCATTGAGGACTGCCGCATGGTGGAAATCCCGCCGGAAGCGCTGGCCGCGAAAAAAGAAGAAAGCCACCCGGATGTGGAACGGCTGAGTCTCTTTGATGAAGAAGGTGAAAAGGAATGAAACGTTGCCGTGGCTGCGGAGCCGTGCTGCAGACAGAAGACAGGACCCTGCCGGGCTATACCCCGAAGGCAGAAAATGACTACTGCCAGCGCTGCTTCCGCCTGATTCACTATGATGATCTGACGGTCTCCATGCGGATCTGGATTGATCCCGATCTGGTCCTGGAGGAAATCCGCCGTCTGGATGCCCTGGTGCTGTGGGTGGTGGATCTGTTCGATTTTGAAGCCGGCATGATCCCGGGACTTTCCCGGCGCCTGGACAACAAGGATATCATCCTTGTCTGTGCCAAGCGGGATATCCTGCCGGATACCCTGAACCACGAGAAGATTGCCCGCTTTGTCTTTGGCCGTCTGCGGGAGATGGGCATCCAGGTCAAAGGCCTGGTGCTGACCTCCAAACTGCAGAGTGAAGGCATCGAGGAAGTGCGCAACGCGGTCCGGATGAGCTATGCCGGCCGGCCGGTAGTGGTTATGGGCCGGGCCAATTCCGGCAAGAGCACACTGCTCAATCACCTGCTTGGGGAGGAAGTGCTGACCAGCAGCCGCTATCCGGGCACAACCCTGGAATTCAACCATATGGAAATTGACGGCATCGACTATATTGATACCCCGGGTATCGAGATCGGTGACAGCCTGCTGATGGAAGTGCGTGAGGAGGATCTGAAGACCATCCTGCCGGCCCGCATGATCAAGCCGCAGGTCTATCAGGTGAATAAAGACCAGAGTTTCGCAATCGGCGGCCTGGCCCGGATCGATCTGACCGAGTGCGATCATGCCAGCTGTGTATTCTATCTGAGTGACAAACTGTCGATTCACCGCAGCAAGCTGCAGGGCGCGGATGCCCTCTGGGAGAAGCACTACGGGGAACTGTTCACCCCGGTGCCGCTGCAGAACGAATTCCATACCACAACCATCCGCAAGAACATGGATAAAATGGACATCGTCATCGAAGGCCTGGGCTGGGCAAGTGTTTCCGGCCAGATCTCAACGATTACGGTCAAGGCCCCGAAGGGCGTCAATATCACATTCAGAAAGGCGATGCTTTGATATGCTGACAGGAAAACAGAAACGATATCTCCGCTCCCTGGCGGAAACGCAGCCGGCCTTGTTCCAGATCGGCAAGGACGGCCTGAGCGACAATCTGATCAATACCGTCAACAATGCTTTCAACACCAGGGAGCTGGT
>JAFOIT010000004.1 GCA_017420585.1 Solobacterium sp. | reverse complement strand
TACCAGCTGATGAAACTGCGGGCAATGGCCACCATCCCCAGGCACATCGGCACCGAAAGCATCAGCGCGATCTTCATGGTTGTCCTGATCAGGTTCTTGGCTTTCTCTTCCCCGCCCTCTTCGTTGTAGAACACATTCGTGATGCGCGGCAGGACAACCGCGCCAATGGACGTGATGAAATACAGGAACATCTGCACAAAGCCGATTGAAGTCTTGTAGTACGACAGGTGTTCTTCATTGTACAGGGCGCCGACCATGGTCCGGTCCAACATTGTGTAGACACTGATCGCAATAGTCGGGATAAACAGCTGGAAAGTCGGCTTGAAGTGGTGCCGGTACGCGTCGGCGAGGGATACCTTCTCAAACGTGATGTACTGTTTGAGCTGGAAGAACATGATGAACTGACCGAACAGTTCACTGCCGGCATTGATCAGCACAAATTTCCAGAGATCAGCAGGTGTCTTGCATAACAGGAAAATCAGGCCGGTGCCCAGGCACTTGACCACAATGTTGCGGATGCTTGCCTTCTTGAAGTCTTCCACCCCGTAGAAGAACCAGCTGATGTCCAGCATGCTGGCCAGCATCGTAAAGCCGGTCAGCCGGAAGATCGTGAGGTTCTCCGTAATGGCAAATGAAATAAAGATATAATACGCGGCTGCCGCAATGACCATATCGGCCATCTGCATGTACAGGATTTCGAAGAAGGTCCGGTTCAGCTTGTCCCGGTCATTCCGGACTTTGGCTATTTCACGGTTGCCGTAGGTGTTCACCCCGAGGATGCCGAACAGGATAAACCACTGCATGACACTGCCGGCATAATCGGAAATGCCCACGACCGCAGGGGTCAGGTGGGCGTAGGTGTACGGTATGATGACCAGCGGCAGGATGATCTTCACCAGCTGGTACAGGATATTGTAAATATAGTTGCGGACCAGTTTTTTATCCATACTTAATGATTATACAGGAAAACAGGCAGAACCTCACTTGCCCAGAAGGCCTTCGGCAACATCAATGGCATGCTCGACAATGGCATCCATGTTGAAGTATTTATATTCAGCCAGACGGCCAAGCGGTACGATATTCGGTATTTTCCTTACGAGATCCGCATAGGCATCATACTGTTTCTGACTGGCCTCGTTGAAGATCGGATAATACGGAACATTGCCTTTTTCACCCTGCCGGTCGTAGGCCATCGGATACTCAACGGCAATCGTGGTCTTCATAATCGGCGGGTTTTTCATGAACTTCTTGTATTCCGTAATCCTTGTATACGGATGGGTTTCTGCCGGTGTCGGATAGTTAACCGTGGCGACCGGCTGGAAATTCCCCTCTTTTGTCTCAACATCGAAATCCAGACTGCGGTACGGCAGATCACCGAGCTGATAGCCCAGCAGATGATCGAGCAGGCCCGTATAGATTACGGTGCCGGCAAACGGTTCATTGTCAAAATATACGGTTCCTTCTTCCGGATTGACCGTCATCCGGTCCATGATGTCAACGTTCAGCTGCACTTCAATATTTTCGTGATCCAGCATGCGCTCAAACAGTTTTGTATAGCCGTCCGACGGCATCTGCTGGAAACTGTCCTGGAAATACCTGTCATCATAGGAAATCAGGACCGGCACACGGCCGGTGACAGCCGGGTCGATCTCCTCAACCTGCAGGCCCCACTGCTTCATCGTATAGTACTGGAAAACATTCTCATAGATGAAATCAGCCAGTTCCCGGATTTCCGGATCCCAGTTCTGGCGCAGTTCCAGAATCGGTATTTTATGATCTGCCCCGTAGCTGGCAATCAGCACCTGCTTGAGGTGCTCGGCCTTGTCTTCATCAAACAGTTTTTCAATGGATGTCAGATTGAAGGGAATCGGCACCAGCTTGCCTTTGATATACCCGAGAACCCGGTGTTCATAGGTATACCAGTCTGTAAACCGGGACAGGAATTCAATCGCTTTTTCAGAATTCGTATGGAAAATATGCGGTCCGTATTCATGCCGGAGGACATCGTTCTCATCCATCCAGTCATACGCGTTGCCGCCGATGTGATTCCGTTTTTCAAGAATCAGCACTTTTTTTCCTGCGTCAGCCAGCACCCGGGCGGCTGTACTGCCGGCAAAACCTGCCCCGGCAATAATCACGTCATAGCTCATTGTCTGTCCCTGTACATCCTTTCATAGTAGTTTTGATAGTCACCGCTGATGATGTTCTCCCACCACTCACGGTTGTTCAGATACCATTCAATTGTTTTCTGAATGCCTGTATCAAATGTGTATTCCGGTTTCCAGCCAAGCTCAGTCTCAATTTTAGTCGGATCCATCGCGTAACGCAGGTCATGACCCGGACGGTCCTTGACAAAGTGGATCAATGATTCCGGCTTGTCCAGTGCCTTCAGGATTGTCTTTACAACTTCCAGGTTTGATTTTTCATTGTGGCCGCCGATATTGTAAACTTCGCCGACCCTGCCCTTACGGATAATCAGGTCAATCGCGCTGCAGTGGTCAGTCACATACAGCCAGTCACGGACATTTGCGCCGTTGCCGTATACCGGAAGGGATTCATCTGCCAGGGCTCTCGAGATCATCAGCGGAATCAGCTTTTCCGGGAAATGATACGGCCCATAATTATTGGAACAGCGGCTGATAGTCACCGGCAGGCCAAATGTCCTGTGATAGGCAAGGACCAGCAGGTCGGCGCCCGCTTTGGAAGCGGAATACGGGGAAGATGCATGAATCGGTGTGTCTTCCCGGAACAGCAGGTCCGGACGGTCCAGCGGCAGGTCACCGTACACTTCGTCGGTTGACACCTGGTGGAAGCGTCTGACATTGTACTTCCGGCAGGCATCCATCAGGTTCTGCACACCGATGATATTCGTTTCCACAAAGATCCCGGGATCTTCAACCGAGCGGTCGACATGCGTCTCAGCCGCAAAGTTGATTACCACATCAAACTGTTCTTCCGCGAACAGTCTGTCGATCAATTCACGGTCACGGATATCCCCCTTGACAAAGCGGAAGTTCGGGTCCCCGGCCACATCTTTCAGGGTTTCCAGATTGCCGGCATAAGTCAGTGCATCCAGTACCACATATTCATCTTCCGGGTGCTTTTTCACCATGGTCAGGGCATAATTCCCGCCGATGAAGCCCGCGCCTCCGGTCACAAGTATTTTCATTTCAGTTCCTCCCTGATCCGTCCGGTTTCCCGTCGGATGCCTTCCGTAATCGAGACCTGGGCTACAAAGCCGGTCATCCGTTTCAGTTTCGTGATATTAAGCACATTGTCCTGTACCACCGGCACATCGCTGGTCATGTGCATGATTTCAAGCCGGCAGCCCGTCTCCTGTTCAACGGCAGTCATCAGCTGCTGCAGGGATGTGCCGCTGCCGGCCGAGACATTGACCGTTTCATTCCTGACATCTTTTTTCAGCAGCAGCCGGATGGCCTTGGCCAGGTCATCGATGTAGATATAATCCCGCCGGCTGTCCTCACTGTTCCACAGTTCAAACGTTTCCCCGGTAAGAGCCTTGCGGATCAGCACCGGGATGACTCCCTGCCGCTTGCCGGCAATCTGATACCCGCCGTATGGATTGGCCACCCGCAGGATCAGGTACGGAATCCCGGAAGCACGGATCATTTCCTCTTCCAGTACCTTGGAACGGGCATAAAGTGTCTGGGGTGACAGCGGGTCTGTTTCCTCAGCCGGATGCCCGATCTCACCATAGACGGTGCCGCCGCTGGAGAAAAAGACAAACAGCCCGGTGCCCCCGGCTTTCAGGGAAGACAGCAGGTTGTCATACTGTTCCTTCAGGCGTGACAAGGCCGCTGTTTCATCGTTGTCCCTGGCATTGTTGGCAACCAGGGCAACCGTATCAACCACAACGGCATCCCGCATGTCCATGGCCGCCATCGCAGCCTGATCGAAGACATCGACATAATGAAAATCACTCTGCCGGGATACATAGGGTGAATCAATGCCCCACATCTCTACCGCAAAATCAGCCGACAGAAGCCGGCTCAGGTTATAACCGAGATATCCGCATCCGAGAAATATCACTCTCACGGTCAGGAATCCTTTCTCTGGTAGGTTGTCTGCACGCGGCCCAGGGCAATCTTGCGCAGATGCTCACCGTACGGACTCTTGCCGTATTCTTCGGCGGCTGCCGCCAGCTGCTCCGTTGTGATCCAGCCGTTGTAATAGGCAATTTCCTCCGGAACTGAGATCTTGACCCCCTGTACTTGATCAACGAGGCGGACATAGTCGTTGGTCTGGGCCAGCGACTCGATTGTCCCGGTATCCATATAGGCAAAGCCCCGGCCGAGCACCTGCATATCCAGTTCCCCGTTGGCCAGATAGATTTTGTTCAGATCAGTGATTTCCAGTTCCCCGCGGGCTGACGGGACAAGCTGTTTGGCATATCCGACCACCCGGTTGTCATAGAAATAAAGACCGGTGACAGCATAGTTGGATTTCGGGTGCGCCGGCTTCTCTTCCAGGGAAAGAACCCTGCCCTGTTCATCGAATTCCGCCACACCGTACCGTTCCGGATCGTTGACATACTTGCCGAACACCGTTGCATGCTTATTCATTGCCGTATTGTCGGCTGCCTGCTTCAGCATGGCGCTGAAGTGGTTGCCGTAGAAGATATTGTCACCCAGGATCAGGCAGACATCATCGTTCCCGATAAACTCCTCACCGAGAATAAACGCCTGGGCCAGGCCATCCGGGCTGGGCTGTTCGCAATAGGAAAAGTGCACCCCGAACTGGGACCCGTCCCTGAGCAGCCGCTCAAAATTAGGCAGGTCATGCGGTGTGGAAATAATCAGAATATCTTTGATTCCGGCAAGCATCAGGGTGCTCAGCGGATAATAAATCATCGGTTTGTCATAAACAGGCAGGAGCTGCTTGGATGTCACCTTGGTCAGAGGGTATAATCTTGTGCCGCTGCCGCCGGCCAGAATGATTCCTTTCACGGGATCACCTCCTGTTGTTAATCATAACATACAGTACTTCCCTCTCATCATGCAAATTCCCGCAACCTCGGCCGGAAACTCGCGTAATCCCGTCCTTATCGCTTATAATAAAAACATGGTTTATTTTGTGATTCCTGTCATCCTGACGGTTTATTTCGAGATTTTCGGACAGGCTGTCTTGTACCGCCTGAAAAAGAATCCGGTACTGTTTTCCTTTCCGGCCGGCTTTATCGTCTGGCTGGCTTTTGCCTACCTTTCCACCGGGATCCTGACGGCCGCCAACTGTCTTTTCCGGACCATCCTGATCATATACGGGTTGTTCTTCCTGGCAACGCTGCTGTTCATCGGCAGGCACCTGAAAAACATCCCATGGGAATTCAACTGGAAAGCATGGCTTATCCTGATGGTTGCGGTTGTATATCTGGCTTCATTCTCCTGGCGGACCACCCTGGGTGACCTGGATGGCTTTGATTCCCTCACCTACATTAATATGGTATGCAACAATGCCGGCATCAGGCAGCTGAACACGACCTCCTTTTACTATGGTATCGAAAGTGTGGACCTCAGTCTGCAGTACCGGTTTCAGTCTTATTATTATCTGGCTTCCGTGCTGCTGTATATCACCGAGCGGATCTGTCTTCTGCTGCATGTAACGTTCTACCGTATGCCTGCCTTTGTATGGACATGCCAGATCCTGTTTTTCCTGATGACCTGCAGCCTGCTCCTGATGGGGGTTGAAAAGTCCGCGAAATACCGGATACAGACAGCTGTCCTTGCCCTTTCGGCGTGGCTGTTGTTCTATCAGAAAATGTACTTTACCAGCGTCCTGGGTTTTTACGGAAACACACTGCGCACAACCCTCGTCGGGTTTGCCTGCTTATGGCTGTATGAATATTTCATTGACCGGCAGAAAGAATCACGATGGCTGTTCTTCCTCAGCCTGCTGGCCGCCTGTGCTGCCTCCTCCAGTGCAGCTTTTATCACCTTTCTGTTTCTGTATGCCCTCTTCTTTATCCTCATGGATATGGACAATCACCTGTTCAGGCATTACGGTCTGGTGCTGTTCATGCCGGCGGTCAATCTGTTCGCCGTCATCACGAATAATATAAACCGCGGCATCCTGACGGCAGCTGCTTTCAGCCTGCCTCTGATCCTGCTGGATAAACCGCTCGGCAGACTGTTCTCCACGCACCGCAGCCGCAGGATCATGCTGGGACTGACCGTCATTGCCATGTACGGCCTATCGGTTATGACAACCGGCAGACTGATGGATTTGTCGGTATTCTTCGGAAGCACCAACCAGTATTATGATATGACCCTGAACTATTTCCTGTTTGCCGGTCAACCGGCAATCAAGATTCTTTACTGTGTGCTCGTGCTGGCGATGCTTGCCGGGGCGGCAGTCTTCCGGCATGACAATGAATTCATCATGCTTGACCTGATTCTGATCCTGGCATTTTTCAATCCTCTGTGCTGCCCGTTTCTCAACCGGCTCGTCAGTGTTTATTACCGGGCCTACGACATCATCATCAACCCGTTTACCTTTGTTCTCCTGGCGGATATGTGCTTCAGCCGGATCGGGAACCGGCGCATCACATATGGTATTGCCGGGGTGCTCGCCTGCGGATTCCTGATGCTCGAAAACCCGCTGACGCCAAATTACTTTCACAGCAGCTTCATTCCTCCCGAAAACTATTCTGCCATCAACAAAATGACGGAAGATGAATATGACATCATCGTGCAGCTGGACAATACACTGCGCTACAAGCAGCAGCTCATGCCGAAGATCATCACAAACAACAAACTGACGCAGAGCATGCTGAACCGGGGATCCTATTATTTCGGCAGAAAGAATGAGATCGGGCCATGGTCGGCTGCCGAAAAGGAATTATATCTGATCTTTTATCCGAACCGTTACTGGGTGGATGACAAGCTGCCGCCGGCTGATTACGCCAATGCCTGTTCCTATCTGAAAGAAGCGCAGATCGATTATGTTGTTGTAAACCGGAATGACCTGTTCTATGACCCTGTTTTCAAAGGCGGCACCTGGCTGGGGGGCAATTACTTCGTCAGCAACTGCGGTACCTACCCGTTCTACGAAAACAGCACATTCTCACTGTATCAGTATTGAAAAATGACGGCTGACCTCAGCCGTCTTTTCGTATTACCGGATATCCCGCAGGGCAATGCCGCGGATCATATTGTAGAAACCGGAACGCAGGTCGGGAATCAACCACATCATGATGAAGTTGGCCAGGACCTGGGTCAGCAGTGAGGCCATAGCTGCCCCGGCAATCCCCCAGCGGGGAATCATAACGGCATTGAGAAAAATATTTCCTGCCGCGCCGATCAATGTGATGATCTGAACCCAGCGGTTTTTGCTTTCTGCGACCATATACATGTTGTTCACAGAACCGAAATAGGAGAAAGCCGTATACCAGACAATCAACGAAAGCGCACCGACCGCCCCGGCATATTTCTCACCGTATGTCAGCATCATGATCGGTCTGGCAAACAGTGTCACGAAAACACAATACGCGATCGAAGCCCAGAAAATCACGGCGTACAGCTGCCGGAACCGTTTCAGGTACAGATTCTCATCACTGAATTTGTATTCCATGATATCCGGCCGGAAACCTTCAATCAGCGAGCTGGGGATCATAGACAGGGCTCCGGCAAGCATGGCTGCCGCCGAATATAACGCGACAGATTCCGGACCGATCATTGATTTGAGCATGATCCGGTCTGCCTGTCCGTAAATCGTTCCGAGGATGCCGGCGAAAATGAACGGATATGACTTTTTCAGGACACTGACAGCAATCTTTATGGAATACCGGAACGAGCCTTTGTACCTGCAGAAAAACAGTATACCGAGAAATGCCCCGAAGATCAGTGCTTCTGCCGCGGTCCCGATTACATAGAGGATCAGGCCATCCGGCTTCTGCAGGGCAACTATCCGCCATAAAGCCGAAAGCGCAAAGGCCAGCAGCCGCAGCAGGGCTGCCGTATCCGCATGATCACTGAAGCGGTACCAGTACACAAACAGATTCAGCGAACTGAAGACAATCGAGGTGGACTGGCACAATGTGATCAGATACAGGAGCGGTTCACCCGGGTTCATCAGCCGCACAATTACCTGCAGGACACCCATGCACAGGACGCCGGTCACGGCATAGCTGACCATGCAGGAGCAGAGATAATCTCCCTGCCGGTCGGCATGCTCGGTCATTTCCCTGGTGATCATGCCGTTATAGCCCAGGGATGCCACCGCCGTCAGCATTGTGATCCAGGAAGCCGCGTAGTCAACCAGGCCCTTGGCTTCCAGTGACAGTCTGTGGGCCACATAAAGGTTCAGCAGAAACTGCAGCAGCGCATAGGTCACATTGCCGAAAAATATCCAGGATACATTTCTTTTCAGACGTCTGCT
>JAFOIT010000220.1 GCA_017420585.1 Solobacterium sp. | reverse complement strand
TGCTTGATATTTCTTTCCCCCAAATTAAGAAACGGAACCTGTATTTGCGGCAGGTTCCTTTTCATTGTAAAGACAAAAAAAAACAGGTTCCCGCACGGGAACCTGACCGGATCAGTTGAAGTAAACGTAGGGGTTTTCCGGGGCTTGGCAGCCGCGGATTTTTTCCGCATAGAGGACAAGTGCCTTGCCGCCGTTTTCGACCGGCATGGTCTTCAGGGTGCCTTCCACTTCAACCCACATGCCCATCTGCATCTCCCAGATCTTGACGCCGGTAACTGTCAGGCCGCAGAGGGAGGTGTCCGCTTCACAGCAGACCATGGCCCGCCGGCCGAGGACGAAGGACTGCTTATAGCCCCTGATATTGTCCGCGTACATGCCGCGCAGGATGATCTTCTTGCCGTTGTAGCTGTCCGGGTTTTCCAGGGCGTCCATATACCACAGGCCGTAGTCATCATCCTTGATGTCGAGCACCGGGGCATTCTTGTCAAACGGCAGGAGGCCGCCTTTCAGGTTGGCCGGGGCCCCGAATTCACCCTCGTAGTAAATCTGGGCAAACTTGTTCATGGCCTTGATGTTGCCGCGCAGCTGCATCGCGCTGGTATCTTCCGTGCAGCGGTTGCAGATGATGACATCACTGTAGCGGATCTGCTCGAACATCAGCGACCGCATGTTGTTGACATAAATGCCGAAGGTGGTGGCGTCAACCGTTGTCAGGATTTCCACCAGCGGCCAGAAATCCGGCATGCCCCGCAGCAGTGTTTCACTGATCGATTCACTGCCGTTGTATTCGATGAATACCTGTCCGGGGTGGTAGATCGTATCCAGTTCCCGCATCTTCTCAACCGTCAGCTGGGTGGAGGCATCAAAGAATTCAATAAAGGCGTTATGCTCATCCAGGAACTTTTCGTCATACCCGGTTTCGCCCTGTTCAAAGCAGAGGATCAGGGTTCTGCCGGCACCTTCCATGAACTGCTCGTCATTCATCGTGTCCTTGATCAGCGTTGTCTTGCCGCTGTCAAGGAAGCCGGTGAACAGATAGACAGGAGCTGCCATTATTTCACTCCGAACAGATCCTTGATCAGTTCAAGATCGACCTTTTCGCCGATGACGGTGATCAGACCTGTATAGGCCGGTGTACCGGTGCGGATTTCGGTGTCACCCGGGACATAGTCGAAGAACAGCCAGCCGCCGTCCTTGTCCGGGACAATACCCTTGGCTCTGACGATATTCTCGCCAAGGCCTGCCAGGGCAGCTTTCAGGTCGTCTTTGGAATACTTGTTGATGGTTTCGATACCGATCGAGTCGAAGACTTCATCGGCGTCGTGCTCACCATGGTGATGGTGATGATGGTGATGCTCATGCTCATCCTCGCCGAGATAGATCCGGTTGCCTTCGCTCAGGCCTTCATTCGGATCGGCATGCTTATGGTGGTGATGGTGTTCATGTTCCTCATCATCGTCATGGTGGTGATGATGGCACTCACACTCTTCATCATCGTCATGGTGATGATGGCACTCGCATTCTTCACCATCTTCATGATGGTGGTGGCACTCACACTCTTCACCATCTTCATGATGGTGGTGGCACTCGCATTCTTCGCCGTCCTCATGATGGTGGTGGCACTCACATTCCTCATCGTCATCATGATGGTGGTGGCACTCACATTCCTCATCGTCATCATGATGGTGGTGATGATGCTCGTGCTCTTCTTCCTCTTCGTCCTCATCCTCATCTTCGCCGAGGTCTGCCGGGAAGCCGTCGGTGGCGCCGGTCATGGCGTCAAAGATGATCTTGCCGTCAAGTTCATCCCACGGGGTGGTGATAACCCGGGCATCCGGATTCAGTCCCCGGATGATGGTCATGTCAGCTTCCAGCTTTGCCCCGTCGACATTCTGGGTACGGGACAGGATTACACAGGTGGCTGTGGCGATCTGATCATCGAAGAATTCCCGGAAGTTCTTGTGGTAGATCTGGCAGCGGGCAGCGTCCACAACGGTGCTGTAGCTGTCGATTTCCAGGCCTTCAACCGTACGGATGGCCCGCAGGATATCAGAGAGCTTGCCGACCCCGGACGGTTCGATCAGGATCCGGTCCGGATGGTAGGTCTCCACCACCTGGTACAGGGCCGCCTCAAAGTCACCCTTCAGTGTGCAGCAGATGCAGCCGCTGTTGATTTCGTTGATCTGGATGCCGGCTTCTTTCAGAAAACCGCCGTCAATACCGATCTCGCCGAATTCGTTTTCCACCAGGACAACCTGCTCACCCTGGAAGACATCCTTCAGCAGTTTGGCAATCAAAGTTGTTTTCCCGGCCCCGAGGAACCCGGAAATAACATTCACTTTTGTCATGTTTTCAACCTTCTTTCCGTAATTTTGCAATTGCATTATACAACAGCCGTCAATAATAATAAGAAATTTGCCCGTATCCGGCGTCCTGCGGGATCACAAAATTCACACAGAATAAAAAAATAACAGTATAATGTAAAAGTATTCAGCTTAAGGAGACAGGAACATGGCTAGAATGATCAACGCGGACCTCCTCAGGGAAGAACTGCATAAGGCTGCAGAGGAAAAAGGATCTTTTGACGAAGAAGTATTTACATTGAAGGAAATGGAAGAACTGATCAACGCGCAGCCGCAGACCGGATATGAACGTGTGACCCGCTGCAAGGACTGCATGGAGTATGTCGGTGCTACCGGCCGCTGCCGGCGCTGGGGTGTCCACGTCAAGGATGACAACAACTTCTGCATGTACGGGCTGTTCCTGAAAGGATACAGGAAATACTGAGACCAAAAGAAAACCAGTGAGAGCTCACTGGTTTTTCCATGCTTCCGGGCCGAAATGACGTTTCAGAATGGCAATGATATCGCTTTGTGTAACCAGCTTGTCGCCGGCGATCCGGGCGGCCAGTTCACTGAGGCTGTCGGTCTCCGGATGGATATCGTATTCATTGAGAATTTCCCAGGCCAGGGAGTCTTCGCTGAGTGCACACATATTTTCGTATCTCCTCGGCATTATTGTATGCCAGCAGTAATCAGAATGCAAAGGGGATGCCCGGGCCGGATTGTCCGTGTGACCGGTTTCGGGTAAGATGGTAATATCAGAAGAATCGGGGAACTGCTATGGAACTGCGCCGCATTGAAGAAAAAGAGCTGAATGACTTCGTCATGGGCAGCCTGAACGTGCATTATATGAAAACAGGCATGTGGGCCCGTTTCAAGGAAAAAACGGATCATGACCGGCACGAGTTTTTCGGTTTTTATGAGGAAAACCGGCTGGTCGGAACGGCAATGGTGCTGCAGAACAGCTGGCTGGGCCACAGGTATCTCTATGTCCCATGGGGTGTATGCATGGATTACGGGGATGCGGAGCAGGTCCGGAAAGCATACCGGCTGCTGCAGAAACACGCGGATGAGAAGAAGGTGGCGTTCCTGCGGGTGGATCCGAACGTGGTCCGCTGTCACCGGACAATCACCGGGGAACCGGTGGATGACGGCTTCAGCAGCGAGATCATCACCGAAACCCTGAAGGAACTCGGTTATACGCATAAGGGCTACGGTTATGCCTACAATGGTTCGTGGACCAACCGGTATACACTGATCGCGGATCTCTCGGCCGACCTGGACACAATCTATGCCCGGTATGCCAAAGCCCGCCGGACAGCATTGAACCGGCACGCGGTGATCGGGGTATCCACCCGCCTGGGTGATGCGCGGGACATAGGCACGCTGATGGCCCTGGAAAAGCAGCTGACCGAACAGGATGGTTTTGCGCCGCATTCCCGGCAGTTCTTTCAGGGACTGCTGGACTGCTTCGGTGAACATGCGGTCATGTACGTGACGGAGATCCGGCTGGACGACATGATCAGCGGGATCAGCGACGAACTGGCCGGAAAGAAATACCGGAAGGATCCGGAAGCCCGGGCGGCCAAGGAAAAGGAACTGGCCAGGGCGGAAGAACTGAAGCAGGCCTACGGGAGTATCGTGCCGGTGGCCTGCGGTCTGTTTATCCGCTGCGGGGATTATTCCTGGGACCTCTACACGTACAATCACAAGGAATTCAACTTCATCAAGCCGGTGGACAGCCTGCATGCGTTTGCCATGGCCGACATGAAAGCCCACGGGGTGCTTCATTACGACATGTGCGGCTTCAGCGGGACAGCTTCAAAGGAAGACCCGTACTACGGTCTCTACGCCTACAAGCGGTCGTTCGGCCCGGAGTTCATTGAGCAGATCGGGGAGTTTGACTACGTCCGCCGGGAACGGGAGATGAAGCGTTTCCGGTTTGAAAAGCTGGCAGTAAATCACGTCAAGCGCCGTTACTGGGCGAAGCGATACAAGAAAAAGCAGAAGTGAAAAGGAGGAACAGACAGATGACAGGAGCAGAGAAAGCCTGCGCATTTCTGAAGGAAGCGGGCACTTATTTCCTGGCAACAGCCGAAGGGGATCAGCCGCGGGTGAGACCGTTCGGAACAGCCCACATTTTTGAGGGAAACCTCTACATCCAGACCGGGCTGAAGAAGGACGTGGCCAGGCAGATGCTGGCTTCACCGAAAGTGGAGCTCTGTGCCTTCCACGACGGGAAGTGGATCCGGATTGCGGCAGAAGCGGTGGCTGATGAGAGAATCGAAGCCCAGGAGAGCATGCTGGCAGATTATCCGTCACTGCGGGGCAGATACCAGCCGGGTGACGGGAACAACGTTGTCTTCCGGCTGCAGAAGGCTACGGCAACGATCTCATCCTTTACAGCCGAACCGGAAACCTGGACGTTCTGAGCAGGGCTGCGGGCAGAACAAAGAAATGCGGGATAACCCGCATTTTTTTATAATAGCTTTTCCGGCAGGACTAATGCCGGCTGCTGCGCAGTTCGTTTAGTTCCTTCTGGGCGGCATCGAGACGTTTCTGCAGGGACCGGCGCTGCAGCTGCCACAGGAAGGTCCGGATTTTCGTGGTGATGCGCAGGACCTGTTCCTTGTTGAAGGAAACGAAAATGATGATAAAGATCTGGACGGCAAACGACATGACGGTATAGAAGTATTCACCCCGGGCCAGGAAGTGACCGGCCAGGCAGTTGGAGAGGATCTGGATCCAGGATGCCGCGCCGATGCAGAAGCCGAAGTGGGAAACGGTCAGATCGGTCGTGGAGGCGATATACGGCACGATGCCGTTGGGCACACCCGGCACAAGATAGCCGAGGGCAATAACGAAGCCGCTGTTGGCAGAATTGATTTTAGTGCCGAGCCAGGTCTGCCGGGATTTGTCCGGCAGCAGGTCATAGACCCGGTCGCCGAGCTTGCGGGCAGCGAAGAACACCAGCATGTTTCCAGAGACGAAGCCCAGATAGGTTACCAGGAATGCCTTCCACCAGGAATAGATCAGGCCGGCTGAGACCTGGATGGCCATGCCCGGGATGATGATGCTGATGACCTGCAGGATGGAAAGCATGAAGACAATCAGCAGGCCTTCCCATTGGCCGCTGCGGTTGAGGAACTCGCTGATTTCCTCCTGATTTCCATGGCTCAGCAGACGGAAAATATCCGCAAAGTGCGGACCGTATACTTTCAGAATTAACAGAAGGGTGCCTGCGACTACTGCCGAAATGGCAATGACAGCCCCGGTCTGTTCAAGCCGTTTTCCCGTTTTCATCGTTGTATTTCAATCAGTGTACCCGTTTTCATCCGCAGATCATACAGATAATCGGGTCATGCTGTCCAACTCTTCATTGGCATAATTATAAGAAAAGTTTGTGTGAAAGATGTGTGAGGACAGTGTATTTTGCGTTTTTTTATGTGCTTTTTCCGGCGGCAGTTATGGCATTGTCTGAAAAACAGACGCTTCAAATAAAAAAAGAAAACGCCCGCAGGCGTTATCTTGCGAATGCTTATTTCAGGAAATCGGCAGTGTATCTGACGAAGAATTCCACAATCGGCAGGAAGCCCTTTTCCTCATAGAACAGCTTGGTGTTATGCAGGTTGTGGGCTGCGTCCGGACGGTCGGAGGAAGCGCCGAAGTTGAAGTAGCATCCCGGATATGCCTGGGTGAAGTAACCGAAGTCATCGGAACCCATACCCGGATATTCCGGCTTGACGACTTTCAGGCCCATTTCTTCCATGACGCGGTAAACCTTCTCGGTGACTTCCGGTGTGTTCTCAACCGGTACGCAGCCGGCGATCATTTCCACCTTGGCTTCCGCCCCGGAAGCGGCGGCGATAGCCTTGGCGATGGCCTCCATTTTAGCCAGTACTTCTTCGAGTTCTCCCTTGTGGAAATAACGGATATTGCCTTCCATGACGCATTCATCCGGAATGATGTTGTAGGCAGTGCCGGAATGAATCATGCACGGGCTGATCACCAGCGGGTAGAACGGTTCATGATAATTGGAAGGAATGCTGCAGATCTTCTGCAGGATTTCCGTTGCCGGGCGGATCGGATCAATGGAGAGGTCCGGACGGGAACCATGGCCGCCGCGGCCGCGGACGGTAATCCGCCACTGGCAGTTGCCGGCATTGGCCGGTCCGGAGATGGCCGAAGTGACATACGGATCCAGCGCCGGTGTCATGTGGTTGGCGATGACTTCGTCCACGCCGCCTTTGCTGTTCAGGTATTCAATGATTTCCTGCGGGCCGCCGCCGCTGATTTCCTCAGCGACCTGGAAGCACAGATAGACCGTGCCGGACAGTTCATCCTTCATCTCGGTCAGGCACTTTGCGGCTGCCAGAAGCGTTGCCGCATGGACATCGTGACCGCAGGCGTGCATGACACCCGGGACGGTGGACTTGAATTCGGAGTCGATTTCTTCCTGCATCGGCAGGGCATCGATATCCGCGCGGATAGCCAGGCGCTTGCCCGGCCGGGCAAACTCAATGCGGCCGACCACATTGCGGTGGCCGACGACATCAAACGGGATGCCCATTTCAGTCAGTTCCTGCTGGATCCGCAGGGAAGTCTTTTCCTCTTTCAGGGAAAGCTCCGGATACATATGGAAATGACGGCGGATGGAGATCATGTAATCTTCATATTTAGCTGCTAATTCATGGATATTCATTCAATATACCCCTTTCGTCTGTTTCAACTATAGCACTGATCAGCCGGTGAAATGCCGTTTTCTTGTCAAAGCAGATCTGCCCGCAGAAGGAAATACTGCGTTTTTTTGTTTTCGGCGGGGAATCGCACGGTCACTTGCGAATAGTACTTATGAAAGGGGATTTCGGGGAAAGAACCCGAAAAGGACAGACATGGAAAAACTTACCTACAGCGAATTTGTCAGATATCTGAGTGAAAATATCCCGGCGGCGATGGGACCGGCCTATGCCGGGGCCGAAGTGACAGCCGGCCCGGTGGCCAAACTCGGAAGCACGTACAAAGGGCTCTCGATACGGCTGCCCGGGCAGAAGGCCGCTGTCAGCATCAATCTGGATGATCTTTACGGGGATTACCGCAGCGGTAAGGCAGTGGAGAAGATCTTGGATGAAACAGCGGAAAAAGCCGCAAAGGTACCGGTACAGGAGGATCTCGGCTGGCTGGAGAACCTGGCAGAAGTACAGCCGCATCTGTTTGTCAGGCTGAGCAATGCGGTTATCAACCATGACCTGCTGCAGAAGGTGCCGCACCGCCGCATCACGGATCTGGCCCTGACTGCGCATGTGGAAATCGGCATGCCCGGCGAGAAAGACGTGCTGTGCAGCACCATGGTGAACAACAGCCTGCTGGGGATGTACGGGATAAAGGCAGATGAACTGATTGACCTGGCCCTGGAGAACAGTGTATCCCGGATGCCGGCGCTGATTGAAAGAACTGATTATTTCATGCGGCGCTGGAACCTGCCGGAGAGCGGGAACGGGAAGACGGAGCTGATGACGGTTACCAACCGGCAGATGATCAACGGGGCCGCCGTGCTGTTCTATCCGGGGGTTCTGGATACACTGGGCCGCACCCTGGGGGATTATTACGTGATCCCGTCCAGCATTCATGAAGTGCTGGCGCTGCCGGACGGCCAGGCGGATTATGAAGGGCTCACTGACCTGGTCAGGAGGGTTAACGCCATGGCAGTCAGCCCGCAGGAAAAACTCTCGGATCATCTGTATCACTATGACTGCGTGACAGAAAAATTCGAGACAGCGATGGCTTACCGCCGGCGGTGCGGTATGGATAACGGGGGAGGGGAGCTGCAAGCATGAAGGACAAGACAAAGAAAATCATGGCTGTTCTGCTGGCCGGGTTCCTGCTTTGCACAGGCATGAACCTGCCCGCGAATGCCGAAGAAGGGGAAATGACGGAAACCGTAATAACGGAAGAAGAACCGCCGGTCAATCCGGAGGATGATCCGCCGGAAAGCGTCATTGCGGAGGAAGAAATCACGGAGACTGACCCGGCGGCTTCGGCCGAACCGGAGGAAACATCCGGGCCGGTCACGGCAGAGGGACAGGAAGCGGATGGCGAACCGGGACAGGGACTTGCCCTGTACCGGGCTGATACGGCTGCGGATATGGCCGCGGCAGTGGCGGTACTCTCGGACAGCAGTGACGCCAGAGTTGTCATTTACGGCACGGATGAAGTGCCGGCAGGCCTCAGCGTGGAAGGGCAGGCAGTCGCGTATGATGACGCGGTAATCATCTGCCTGGCCAGTCCGGAAGCGGTGGAAGAAACACTGGCCGCAGCTGAAGAAGCCGGCCGTGCGGCCGTACGGGATATCCGCATGAGCGTGTGTGAGGAAGAGACATTTGCGCCGGCAGACGGGGTTCTGCAGGACGCGCAGGACGGGCTGGCCATGCAGACGGCAGAAGGCAGCCGGCTGGTGGCGCTGATTGATACCGGCGTCAATGATCTGGCGGCTGTTTCGGTGAATCTGACGGATGATCCGGACAGGGATAATCACGGCCACGGGACCAGGATGGCGGAAATCATTCTTTCCGCTGCCGGGGACCGGGCATCAATTCTTTCCATCAAGGCTTTCAATGATGACGGCACAGCCTCACTGGCCAATGTCTATGCGGCGGTGAAATATGCCATGGCGTCCCATGCCGATATCATCAACATCTCGGCCTCGGTGCCGGATTCGGAGAATACGGCAGCCCTGAAGGAACTGCTGCAGGAAGCCGTGGCACAGGGCATCACCGTAGTAGCTGCGGCCGGCAATGCGGCAGCGGATGCCGCCGGGTTCTTTCCGGCCAATGTGCCCGGGGTGCTGACGGCCGGGGCAAGGACTGAGACCTCCAACTACGGATCCTGCGTGGATTATTACATCAGTGCCTCGTCCACCTCTGAAGCAGCCGCGAAGCTGTCCGGTTTTGCGGCGGCCGGAAACATGGCAGGCAATCCCGAACTGTTCAGTACGCATGAACAGGAAGAAGGGGAATATGTACCGCACCTGCCGGTGGCTGATCCCTCCGATCCGTTCCGTCTCTATGTCAATGATGACTGCTATACAGCCCCGGGCTGCGTTGTGACCAAAGAGCGTTCCGGTATGTATAACGGGCATTACATCACGTTTTTTCATGCGGCCAATGCCAGTTTTCTCTGTTATGAGGAAAACGTGCCGATACTGGACGGGGCGTCCTATGTCATAGACTCGTGGGATGTCAATCCGGATGATGCGCTGCTGGCCGCGTATGCCTATGGCGGCGGGGCGTTTGTGGATGCCCAGCTGGCGGTGTGGGGCGTCAACCGGGAAGAAACACTGAACAGGGCTTATGACTGGGCGGCCGGACTGGCCGGCGGCGCGGTATCCTACAAACCGCATCTGGAAGGGCCTGCTGTTTATATGCCCGGGGAAACCCTGACGTTTACGGACACGGGCGGCAGACTGGGTGAGTACCAGTACCAGGTGGCCGGGGTGGAACTCTCCGGCGGTGATGACCTTCATCATGAAGATGTGGCGGTTTCACTCTCGGGCAATACCCTGCAGGTCACCGTCAGCGAGCAGGCTGCAGAAATGCCGGAGAAGATCAGAATCCGGCTGAAAAGCACAAAGGCGAATGTCGCCCCGCGTTCCAACTGCAGCGGCGGCATCGCGCATTCACCCGGTTCGCAGACACTCCTGTTCTGCGGGCGGGTAGACGTAACCCCGGGTGAAACCTATGCCGAAGCGGAAATTGAAATCAGCCTGGGTGTGCACGGCCATGCGGAACTGCAGAAAATCGATCAGGAGCGCGGCAGTATCCCGGCCCAGGGTGACGCAGACCTGGGCGGTGCGGTCTTCGCCGTGGTGAACCGCCGGAACGGGCGCACGGTTGAGGAGATGGTCACTGATGAAACCGGGCATGCGGAAAGCGGGGCGCTGAAGTGGGGCGATTATGAAATCCGCGAAGTCTCGGCCCCGGCAGGTTACTTCCTCAATCAGGAATGGGAAGAGGAATTTGATATCCGCACAGACGGCTTTGTCTGCGTGGCGAAGGATGTTCCGGAAACGGTTATCCGGGGCGGCATTGAAATCAATAAACTGGACGCGGACCGCTTCCGGGCGGAAATGGAACCTGCCGGCCGGCCGCAGGGTGATGCCACCCTGCAGGGGGCGGAGTTTACGGTCTGGAACATTTCCCGCAATGATATTTACTGCGGCAGTCAATGGATACCGGCGGATGAAGAGGCAGCGGAAAACAATATCGTCATGATACTGACAACCGATGAAAACGGGCATGCCGGAACCGGTTCGGAAGAACTGCCGTACGGAACCTACCTGATCAAGGAGACAAAAGCACCTGAAGGATATCTGGACAATGATGTCTGGCAGGCAGTCATCGAGGTCCGGGAAGCCGGGCATGTCTATGATGCCGGAAGGGACAATGCCGATCCGGCCGGACAGATGTTGGACGAAGTGATCCGGGGCGGTGTCCGGTTCCGCAAAACAGATGCGGAAAGAGGGCTGCCGCAGGCCCAGGGTGACGCATCGCTGGCCGGGGCGGAGATTTCCATCTTCAACATCTCCGCAAATGATGTGCTGGCCGCGGGCGCCTGGATCAATCCGGGGGCGTCGGCGCCTGCCGGCAGCCGGCATGTTGACCTGCTTCACGGGGAAAAGGATCCGCGTTCATATGCCGGCATGGAAAAAGTGCTGACACTGACAACGGATGAAACCGGTCAGGCCGGTACGGAAAGCCGCTGTCTGCCTTACGGGACATATGTGGCGGTTGAAACAAAGCCCTCGCAGGGATACCTGCTCAATACACAATGGCAGGCAGTCTTCTCGATCCGCGAGGATAACGTGACGTTGGATCTGGCAGACCCGCAGTCAACAGGAGAGGACGCAGAAAATCAGCCGCTGGCCGAACAGGTCATCCGCGGTGATGTGCGGGTTGTAAAGGAAGACAGCGAACTGGCAGCGCTTGACATCGCCAATCCCTCCCAGGCCATCGGCGGGAAGAATCACCAGGCACTGCGGGCCGGCCATCTCAATGAAATTGAGTTTACCGTCACGAACGTCTCGCATCTTTCCGTCCTGGCGGATGCCGGCACATTGACGGAATACCAGCCGGGTGAATTCGTTCAGGTCATTGCGACAAAGTACGATGAAACACTGGGAAAGTACACGGCTGAGACAGAAGGAAAAGCACTGCCGTACGGCACCTACACCATTCAGGAGACGAAGACGAACAATGCCTACCTGCTGACCGACGGTACCCCGCGGACCTTTGAAATTGACCGGGACGGTGAAATTGTTGATGCGGATACGCTGACGCATCATGAACAGCGGCCCGGTACACTGATGCACTTCCGTGACCGGATCAGGCGCGGGGAGTTCTCCTTTGTAAAAACCGTGGGCTATACAACGGACCGGATCCGGACCCTGTGGGTTCTGGAAAATGCGGCGACCGGGGAACAGCATGTACTGATCACGGATATCAACGGGGAATATCGTTCCGATGATCTGCCGCATTCCGAGGCGGTCAACGCCAATGACGGCCTGCTGGCGGGCCTGGACAGTTTTGAGACACCGGTTAATCTGTCTGCCGGTCTCAGGGATAAAACTATCCGCGAAGAATGCGGCCTGTGGTTCGGCCTGGCGGAAGACGGGGACATGGCGGCTGTGGATGACAGCCTCGGCAGTCTGCCGTACGGACAGTACATCCTTCATGAAGTCCGTACAGACTTGAACGAAGGACTGGAACTGCAGCAGTTCAAATTCAACATTGTCAAAGATGCCAAAACTGTGGATCTGGGCACGATCACCGATTACGGCATTACCCTGTCCACCGTGGCCCGGGACGGCATCAGTCAGGAACAGACAGCCGTGGCCGGTCCGCAGATGAAACTGACTGACCAGGTCCGTTACCACGGGGTCTCCGATTACGGTACGTACCGGCTGAAGACAACCCTGGTCTATGCGGACAGCGGGGAAACCGTTACGGATGACCAGGGCCGGGAACTGGTCCGGGAGACCGCGGTCGAGCTGAAGAAACTGTCCGGCATGCTGGAAGTGGAGATGGTCTTTGACGGGGCTGTTCTGGCCGGGCGTGACGTGGTCTTCTTTGAGGAACTGTTCAATGCGGAAGGCGAACGGGTTTCCCGGCACATGGACCTGGATGATACCAACCAGACCATCCGGGTAATGGGGATTCATACCGTGCTTAAGGACACAACACCGGCCGGTGCAGCTGACGGGAAGGTGGTCCTGACGGATACCGTGACCTACAGCGGGCTTCTTCCGGGACGCACCTATACCATGACCGGGACGCTGATGGACCGGGCGGCTGGAGAACCGCTGCCCGGATGTGAACCGGTATCCGTGGAGTTTACCCCGGCAGTTTATAACGGGACGGTTGATGTGATATTCACGCTGGACCGGCAGCTGCTGACAGACCATCCGGTAATTGTCGCGTTTGAAACATGCTCGCTGGACGGCCGGGAACTGGCTGTGCATCAGGATCTGAATGATGTGCGGCAGACCGTGGAATTCCATGAACCGGTCCTGCGTACAACGGCCTGCGACCCCACTGACGGGGATCATACACTCTTTCCTGAGAGCACTGCCCGGATTACGGACCAGGTGAAATATGACGGCCTGGAAGCCGGCAAAACGTATGTTCTGAAGGGCACCCTGCATGTCAGGGGAGAAAACGGTGAAGACTCCGGTCCTTTGACCGCAGCTGACGGACAGCCGTATGAAGTCACGGCGGAATTGACGCCGCCGCAGCCTTCCGGGACAGCGGAAGTGGTGTTTGAAATTGACGCATCCGGGCTGCTTGGAAAGGAGCTGGTTGTGTTTGAGGAACTGCTGGCAGACGGGCAGCTGATCGCTGCGCACGCGGATATCTACGATGCCGCCCAGACGGTGAAAGTCACCATAAACCCGGAGATCCATACCCTGGCCGGCCTCGGTGCGGCCCGTGAAAAGACCGCTGTCCGCGGCGGGACCGTGACCGTCTTTGATGAAGTCCGCTATACCGACCTGACCCCGGGCAGTACATACAGGCTCAAAGGGGAACTCCATGTCAGAACTGCGGACGGGGACGGCGGCGTGCTGATGCAGGATGGCGCGGCTGTACAGGCAGAAACGGAGTTCATACCGGCGGAAAGAACCGGTATCGTCACTCTGGAATTCACGGTGAATTCAGATCTCCTGCAGGCGGATACGGAACTGGTGGCTTTTGAGGAACTCTACGCCGGCAGTGAACTGACCGCGTCACACTGTGATATCAATGATGCCGCGCAGACCGTTGCCGTTACCGTACCGGGAACGGCGCCGGGGCCCGGAATCAGCACAACGGCTTACGCGGCTGCTGACGGCTATGACAACGTCGGCCCGGACAAGGATGTGGTGATCAACGACATCATCCGTTTCAGCGGACTGCAGCCGGGACAGACTTATGAAGTGCGCGGGGTTCTGCATCAGAAGCATCCGGACGGCCATGATATGGGTGAACTCCGGATCAACGGCAGCCCGGTAAGCGCGTCCAGGACATTTGTTCCGGATAAACCGGATGGGGCAACCGAAGTGTCATTCCGGTTTGATGCGGAAAAACTGAACGGCTATACCGTCGTGGCATTTGAAACACTGCTTGCGGACGGGCAGGTTGTCTGCACCCATGCGGATATCAACAGTGCGGAGCAGTCGATCCTGATCAGCCGGAGTCCGCGGGACATCCGCCGGCGGGTGCGCTGGATCCATACCGGAACCGGGCAGGGTATCCTGCTTGCCGGTATAAGCGGCCTGGCCGCCGGGGTCATGCTGGTGATCCTGCTGCGGCAGCGGATGAAACTGTCGGGAAAGAAGGTGAAATCATGAAAAAGACCCTGCCGGCCGCGGCGGTGCTGACAATCCTTGCGGGGGTTGTTACGGTTCAGGCCCAGGATCCCCTGACATATGTGGATGAAAACGGCGAAACCGTAACCTACGGGGAAGAACAGGACTGGGTCCGGACGATTCACTATGTGTTCCCCGACTGCCCGCGGCGCAATCACGATCTGGAACAGTACACGCGTGGCAGCGAAGTCTGGATCAAACCGGCTGACGGGCCGGCAGAGTACCACATCGGCAATAACGGTGAGTGCGGCTGGGACGCGGTGATGACACCGGTGGAAGCCGGCTTCAGTGCCGATATCGAGCTGGTTCCCGAAGCGGATCTCTATGCGGATCCGGGGCAGGCACAGAAAGCGGAGATCACCGTAACCTATGTCAGCCGGCAGCCCGAAAAGACAGGGAATCCGGAGATCCCGGGGACGGTGAAGGAAGAAACGGCAGCGCCGGAAATCACTGTTTCGCAAACCCCGGTGCCGGCTGAACCGGAAGAACCGGCAAAGACATCTCACCTTCCGGCTGCGGCGGCCGGGATCCTGGTTCTGCCGCTGCTCTGGAAACAGTACCGGAAACATGCGGGAAAGCACACTGTATGACACCTTGATTGTCCTGTCTGCCGGGGTTCTGTGTGCCTGTGCCGCGATCCTGCGGCCGGTGCTGGAAACCCCGGTGAGCCCGCAGGAAGCGGAAGCCCGCCGGACCGTCCGGAAGGAAGCGGAAGAGGGAACCGGCGCGGCCGCCGACCTGTGGCAGCTGCTCCATGCGGAAAACAGCGATTTCATTGCCTGGCTGGACTTCGATTCCGGGCTGATCTCCCTGCCGGTCGTGCAGGGAAAAGACAATGAAACGTATCTGACCCGCAATTTTGACGGCAGTTCCGGGCCGCAGGGCACAGTGTTCCGTGACTGCCATGCCGGTTCAGACAGTCCGAACCAGGTGCTCTACGGCCATACCGTGTACTATGACGACAAAGCCAGGTTCTCCCCGCTTGCAGTGCTGGCAACTGATGCCGGCCTGCAGGCGAACAGCCGGCTGCGGCTGCTGTTCGAGTCGGAAGAACGTACATATGATGTATGCCTGGCAGTTTATGTGACGCCCCGGGAACTGGAGGATTTCGGCTATGATGATCCGGAATTGTCAGGCGGGCGGAAGAAACGGTGGCTGGCATATGCCGCAGCCCACCGGGCGGCCGGCAGCGGGGAAAAAATCAAGGCAGAAGACCGGCTTCTGACCCTGGAAACCTGCCGCCGCTGGGATGCGGATACACATCTGGTTGTGATCTGCCGTGAAAACAGCAGAAAACCCATGACCAAAAACAACACATAACAGGGTACTGATAAAATGGTAAAAGGATATTCTGATGATATTTCAGATATCCTTTTTGAATTCTGGGTATTGAATGGTAAAATATTATGGTAAAACTGAAAGGGGTAAGCCTCTTATGAATGCGAAAACGATCATTGAACGCTTTCACCAGGGAGATACCATCAGGGCCTATCAGGTGTTCGGGGCTCACCGTCATGGTGATGACTGTACATTTACCGTATATGCCCCCGGCGCGGCAGCCATCAGCGTCATCGGTTCCTTTAACGAGTGGGATAATAATGCGAACCCGCTGACAACAGCAGGGGACGGCATCTGGTCGGCAACAGTTGCCGGGGTCCGGGAGTGGGAAAGTTACAAGTTCCACATTACCGATCAGACCGGCCGCAGCTTCGACAAGGCAGACCCGTACGCTGTCTACAGCGAAACAAGGCCGTCATCCGCTTCCAAGATCGCCGATCTGGATCAGATTTCCTGGACAGACCAGGAGTGGATGAAACACCGAAGCCGGAACTTTGACCGGCCGGTCAGCATATACGAGATTTATGCCGGCGGCTGGCAGAAGGATGACAAGGGTAACTGCACTTATGATCAGCTGCGGGAAAAACTGATTCCCTATGTTGTTGAACATGGTTTTACGCACATTGAACTGATGCCGCTGAATGAGCATCCGTTTGACGGATCCTGGGGATACCAGGCCAGCGGCTATTTCGCTTTAACCAGCCGGTACGGCAACCCGGATGAGTTTGCGGCCTTTGTCAATGCCTGCCATGAAGTCGGCATCGGTGTGATCATGGATGTAGTCCCGGTGCACTTCGTCAAGGATGATTTCGGCCTGCGGGAGTTTGACGGGACACCGCTGTATGAATATCCGCACAAAAACGATGCCGAATCGGAGTGGGGCACCCTGAATTTCGATCTGGGCCGGGATGAAGTCCGTTCGTTCCTGATGAGCGCTGTCGCTTTCTGGCTGGAAACCTATCACATTGACGGTATCAGGATCGATGCGGTTTCCAATCTGATTTACTGGGGCGGCAACCGGAACCGGGGTGTTAATGACGGGTCGCTGGAATTCGTCAAGCGTCTGAACTATCATATTCACGAGGCCTATCCGGAGGTCATGATGATTGCCGAGGACAGCTCGGACTTTCCGCATGTCACAGCTGATGTTGATATCGGCCTCGGATTTGACTACAAGTGGGATCTGGGCTGGATGAACGATACGCTGAAGTATTACGAAACCGATCCGATCTACAGATACTACGATCACAACAAGCTGACCTTCTCGATGATGTACTTCTACAGCGAACGGTTTATCCTGCCGTTCAGCCATGATGAGAATGTCCACGGCAAGAAGACAGTCATCGACCGGATGTGGGGGACATATGAACAGAAATTCGCCCAGGTGCGGAATCTGTATGCCTATATGTTTGCCCATCCCGGCAAGAAGCTGAATTTCATGGGCAATGAGATTGCCACGTTCCGGGAATTCGATGAGGCCAAGGAACTTGACTGGTTCCTGCTCAAGTATCCGGTTCATGATGCTTTCCTGCGGTATTTTACCGATCTGAACCAGATTTACGTGCATCATCCGTGCCTGTCGAAGTATGACTATGCCGGGGAGCGCGGCTTCCGCTGGATCGATGCTGACAATGCCGCACAGTCCATCTATTCCTTCATCCGGGAGGATGAGAAGGAACTCCTGGTCTGCATTATGAATCTGACCGGGGCTTCCTACGAAGACTTTGTGCTGAAAGCACCGGCAGCCGGAAAGTATGTGGAAATCCTGAATTCCGAAAAGGATATCTACGGCGGCTGCAACATGTGCAACTTTAAACCGGTGAAGACGAAGGAAGTCAGAATTCCGCTGCCGCCTGAGCCGGAAGAACCGGCGGAAGAAACCGTCAAGGCAAAGACGGGGACAAAGAAGAAGCCGGCAAAGAAAGAAAAATACAGAGTTGAACATCAGCTGACGGTGCGGCTTGCGCCGTTCGGGGCCGTCTGGCTGATGCTGGAGAAATAAGGGGGTTTATCTACATGTTTCAAAGCAAAAAGCAATTCATCAATGAATACAAGGACAAGGTAGCGCAGACATTCGGCACCACATTGGAAAGAACACATCCGGCTGACCGGTATCTGGTGCTCAGCGACATGGTGCGTGACTTCGCCAGCGTCAACTGGCGGGATGCCAACGCCCAGGCGCGCAGCCAGAAAGTCAAGACGGTTTACTACTTTTCAATGGAATTCCTGCTCGGCCGCAGCCTTAAGAATAATCTGAAGAACCTCGGTATCTTCGATATGGTCAGGGAGGGCTTTGAAGAACTGGGCCTTTCCCTGGATGAAGTGCTGGAAATCGAGTCGGACGCAGGCCTTGGCAACGGCGGCCTGGGGCGTCTGGCAGCGTGCTTCATGGATTCGGCGGCGACGCTGAATTATCAGGTTCACGGGGACTGCCTGCGGTATCAGTACGGCATGTTCCGGCAGAAAATCAACGCGGCCGGGGAGCAGGTGGAAGTGCCTGACATGTGGCTGCGCATCGGCAATCCGTGGGAAATCCGCAAGGTCAAGAACTCTGTGGAAGTCCGCTTCTGGGGCCATGTCAATGTCACCGGCGACATGAACGGGGATCTGCATTTTGACCATGTTGACGCGACGCTTGTCCGGGCGGTGCCGTATGATATGCCGATGATCGGCGCAAACACAAAGATGACCAACACGCTGCGGCTGTGGGCGGCAGAACCGGCAGATGAAGTGCCGGCCGGCATGGACTACCGTGATTACCTTTCCAAGGTGAATGAAATCTGCCGGAACGTCTATCCGGATGATTCGACAGAAGATGGCCGCTTTCTGCGCCTGAAGCAGCAGTATTTCCTGGTGGCTGCCGGTATCCAGACAATTATCAGGGAACATCTGGAAAACAATCCGTCACTGGACAACCTGGCAGACAAGGTGACCATCCAGCTGAATGACACCCATCCGGTGCTGGCTATTCCCGAACTCATGCGGGTTCTGATGGATGAGCACGGATACAGGTGGCACGACGCCTTTGAGATTACCCGCCATGTCATGGCCTATACAAACCACACCATCATGGTTGAAGCGCTGGAAGCCTGGCCGGTTTCCTACGTGCAGAGACTTCTGCCGCGTATCTACATGATTATCGAAGAACTCGACCGGCAGGCAGTCACTTATATCCAGGGCCGCTTCCCGGGCGATTACGGACTTGTGCAGCGGACCCGGATCATTGACAACGGTGCCATTCAGATGGCCCGCATTGCCATCCACGACGGCTTCAGTGTCAATGGTGTCGCCGCGATCCATACCGAGATTCTGAAAAATGACCTGTTCAAGGATTTCTACTATCTGTATCCGTGGAAGTTCTCCAATAAGACCAACGGCATTACCCCGCGCAGATGGTGCCTGTATGCCAACCCGGAACTGGAGGCATTGCTGGACAAGACCATCGGGAAGGATTACCGGAACAACTTTGACCGGATTGCCGACCTTGAAGCCCATGTTGACGACAGCGGGCTGCAGCAGGCCTTCCTGGCCGTGAAGCACCGGCGCAAGGAAATCATGGCGGACTATATCCGCAGGGAGACCGGTATTGAAGTCAATCCGTATTCCATTTTCGATACCCAGGCCAAGCGTCTGCATGCCTACAAGCGGCAGCTGCTCAATATCCTGCACGTGATCTACCTGTATCAGCGCATGAAGGAAGACCCGAACTTCCGCATCTATCCGCGGGCGTTCCTGTTCGCGGCCAAGGCGGCCCCGGCCTATGTATTCGCCAAGAAAGTCATCAAACTCATCAACAACGTTGCCCGGGTGGTCAACAACGATCCGGAAGTCAACAATGTAATGAAGGTTGTGTTCCTGCCGGATTACCGTGTCAGCATGTCGGAAGTGCTGGTTACGGCAACCGATGTCAGTGAGCAGATTTCCATGGCCGGCAAGGAAGCCAGCGGCACCGGCAATATGAAGTTCATGATGAACGGGGCGATCACCATCGGCACCCTGGACGGCGTCAATGTGGAGATTGACCAGCTGGTCGGCCGTGACAACGATGTCATCTTCGGCAAGACCGTTGAGGAGATTCCGCAGTTCCGTGACAATTACCGGGCCTGGGACCTGTGCGTCAGCGACAGACGGCTGATGCGGGCTGTCAACAGCCTGGTGGACGGCTCCTGGAGCGGGAGCGTTGATGATTTCCGCATGATTTATGATGAACTGCTCGGCCGGAATGATGAATATCTGGTGCTGGCGGATTTCGATGCCTATGTCAGGGCCCAGGAAGAAATCGACCGGCGTTACCGCGATCAGAGTGCCTGGGCAAGAAGCTGCCTGATCAATATCGCCAGATCGGCATACTTTTCCAGCGACCGCACGATTGACCAGTATGCCAAGGATATCTGGCACATTGAGCCGGTGCGGTTCTAGGAGGATGCATGGAACAGGTCAGAGCCTGGCTGGATGACCGCCGGACCGTTCATGTGACCATATCGCGGCAGTTCTATGACGGCAGCTGCGACCGCTTTTATATCGAAACGGGCCGCAGCACCGTTCCCTGCGTCATTGAAGAGCGGCTGGAACTGCTTGACAGTGTTTCCTATACGCTCTGGACAGAAAAAGAACTGCTGCCGTCGGAAGAGATCATCCTCTGGGAAGAGCACGGCTGCAGTGTGCCGGTCCGGACCCGTTTCATTACGCGGACGGCCTGGTTTGAAGAAACATATTCATATAATGGTCCCCTGGGCGCGGAATATGACCGCCAGGCGACCATTTTCCGTGTGTGGGCGCCGGCCGCCCTGGAAGTACAGCTGATCATCCTGCAGGACGGGCAGCGGAAACAGTATCCGCTGGAACGCGCTGACCGCGGGGTGCACGAACTGCGGCTGCCGGGCGACTGGAAGAATACGCTTTACAAGTACTTTATCCGCCATAACGGCACCTGCACGGAGACGATTGACCCGTATGGCCTCAGCAGCAATGCCAACGGCCGCTGGAGCGCGGTCATTGACCTGCATGATGTCGTCCTGTCACCCAGCCGGAAAGCTTTGCCGGAGCTGGCCTCACCCTGTGATGCGGTGGTCTATGAATGCAACATCAGGGACCTGACCAGCCGGGAGTCATCCGGCACGGAAGTGCATGGGAAGTTCATTTCGATGATGGCGGAAGGCACCTCATGGCAGGGCTGGTCCACCGGGCTGTCCTATCTGCAGGAGCTTGGCATCACGCATGTGCAGCTCCAGCCGGTGCTGGATTTTGTCACCGTCGATGAACGGCATCCTTCCCGGGGCTACAACTGGGGCTATGATCCGCTGCAGTTCTTCACCCTGGAAGGTTCATATTCCACCGCGCCGGACAACCCGGTGCAGCGGATGAAGGAATTCGCCGTGCTGGTGCGGACCCTGCATGAGCATGGGATCCGGGTGGTTGCGGATGTGGTGTTCAACCACGTCTACGACCTGGAGTGCAGTGCCCTGGAACAGTGCGTGCCGTACTATTATTTCCGTTATGCCGGGGATACGCTGTCCAACGGCTCATTCTGCGGCAACGACCTGGATTCGGGCCGGTTCATGGTCAGGAAACTGATCGTGGACGCGGTCTGTTCCATGATGGATATTTATGATGTAGACGGCTTCCGCTTTGACCTGATGGGCATTCTGGATGTCGGGACGATGAACCGGGTGGAACTGGAAGTGCATGCCCGCAAACCGGATGCCCTGGTTTACGGGGAAGGCTGGGATATGCCGACGGCTCTGGCCCGGGAAGAAAAGGCGACAATTGCCAACGAAAGCATGATGCCGGGGATCGGGACGTTCAATGACCTGTTCCGGGATGTGGTCAAGGGCGGCACGACGGATGACCGGCTGGGTGAAGCCGGCTTCCTCAGCGGCAATCCGGCGGATTATGCCGGGTTCCAGAGTGCCATGGCCGGGATGGCCAATCCGGCGCTCAGCCTCAGCCGCTATCTTTCACCGGCCCAGAGTGTCAACGGTCCGGAAACCCATGACAACGCCACGCTGTTTGACAAGCTGGACATTGTCTGCGGACATGAAAACGAAATGTTCCGGGCGGCCCGGCAGAAGCAGATTCTCTGTGCGGCCCTGTTTGCCCAGGGAATCCCGTTCCTGCATGCCGGGGTGGAATTCTGCGGCACCAAGAACGGCATGACAAACTCCTACCGGGCCGGTGACGCGGTCAACGGGATGGACTGGGCCCGCCGCGGTCAGTACAGTGACGTTGTTGACTATGTCAGGGCGGCGATTTCCCTGCGCCGGGAACTGCCGGAACTGCGGCTGTACCGGCCGGAAGATGTCAGCGGCATCTGGGCAGATGTGCAGAACGGCCTCAACATCACCGGCATCCGCGGGATCAGGATAATTTTCAATCCGAAAACAGAAACCGAAGAATATCATTTTTCCGGCCGGGGCACCGTATTGTTTGATGAACACGGCCGCTGTGAAAGACCTGTACAGGACTGGCTGGTGGCCGCGCCGGTCAGCGTCATTGTCATGAGGGTTGAATAATAATGCTGAAAAAAGGAAGAAAAACCGTACTGGCAACCGGGCTGGTTCTCTGCAGCCTGCTTTCTTCCTGTGCCCGGGAAAAGGATCCCGGGCCGGTGCCGGAGACAGTTTCCCCGGAGCCGGCCGAAACACCGAAGATCCGCCGCTTCAGTACGGAGGAAGCCCGGATAGAAACCGGCATGCTGGCAGAGCTGATCCAGGCCAAGGACTGGGAGACCCTGCAGGAGCACGCCCGGGTGTCCCTGGACGGCCTGGAGATACAGCTGCAGGACATGTCCCTGGCGGATGTCCCGGTAACCCTGCATGCGTTCCATGACGAGGAACGGATGGCCGGCTACGCGGATTTCGGCAGCCGGGTCCGGGTGGTGTTTCACTACGACAGTGAATTCTTTATTACGGCGTTCATGACCGAACCCGTACCTCTGGCCCCGGTTCCCGACCGGGACGCGGAATGGACGGAGCAGCTGGTCATGATCGGCAATGAGCCCCAGCTGTACGGACTGCTTACGGTGCCGGCTGACAGGACCAATGCCCCGGTGGCGGTGCTGCTGCCGGAAAACCTGGACGCAGGCATTGATTCATCCGGGCAGGATTCCCGCTTCCGGCGGGAACTGGCCCATGAGCTGGCTGCCCGCGGAGTGGCGGTGCTGCGCTGGGAGATGCGCCGGCATGCGGATCCGGCGGTGCTGATGAACGATCCGGGCATGTCCCTGGACCGGGCCGTGCTCAATGACCTGGCGGCAGCCGTGCACGGGATGGAAAAACTGCCGGTGGACCCGACCGACATCACGCTGATCGGCATCGGCGAGAGTGCCGTGCTGGCCGCGGCCTCCGTATACAACCATTTTGAAATCACCGGCGGCCTGGTGCTGATGGCCCTGCCGCAGGAAACAGGTGTGGACTACTTCGCGAAGCAGTCCGGCCTGCCGGAAGAAGATCTGGAAGAACTGAAGCAGATGCTGGCAGATGACGAACTGCCGGATCTGTGGAACGGCTGGCCCGCTTCGGCCTGGAAACAGTGGGATGAACAGGACCAGAACCGCTATATGAAATACATCAAGGCCCCGGTCCTGCTGCTGCATGGCGAACTGTCCGGCGGGAAAGAAGCCTGGGCTTACTGGCAGAAAGAGCTGAAGAACCGCTCCCGGACCATCCTGCAGGCCTATGAAGAGCTGGATGACCATCTGCGGGATGAAGACGGGATACTGGATGAGGATGCCCTGGATGACCTTGCTTACTGGATCCGCATCGGCACTCTGCCGGAAAGGAAAAAGCCATGAAACAGAATGAATGGACCCCGTGGCTGAAGAATGAATTCGCGCAGCCCTACTTCCGGAACCTCGCTGCTTTTGTGCATGAAGAATATGAAAAGGGCACTGTCTATCCGCCGAAAGTGCAGGTATTCAGTGCTTTTGAAAATGTGGATTATCCGGATATCCGGGTGGTGATTCTGGGCCAGGACCCGTATCATCAGCCGCATCAGGCCCACGGGATGTGCTTCTCGGTGAATCCGGGTGTGCCGGTGCCGCCGAGCCTGCGCAACATCTTTCAGGAACTGCACGATGACATCGGCTTCCGCATTCCTGACAACGGTTACCTGATGCCGTGGGCGGGGCAGGGGGTATTCCTGCTCAACACGGTCATGACCGTCCGGCAGTCCCAGCCGCTTTCACATGCGAACCGGGGCTGGGAAACCTTTACCGACCATGCGATCAGCCATATCAGCGACATGGACAAGCCGGTTGTCTTTCTGCTCTGGGGCCGCAATGCCAGGCAGAAACAGGGACTGATCAATACCGCGAAGCACCTGGTGCTGACGGCGGCGCACCCGTCCCCGCTGTCGGCCTACAACGGGTTCTTCGGCTGCCGGCATTTTTCAAAGGCAAACCGGTTCCTGACGGAACACGGCCGCGGGGCAGTTGACTGGCAGCTGCCGGACCAGGATGTTTACCGACGCCGCTGAGGCCCTGAAATGGGTCATGGACCGCCGCAGCAGAAATCATACCGTGGCTTATTTTGCGGAAGCCATGGCCGCTGCCGGCAGTCCGCAGGAGGCTTTTGAAGCCGTGCATGTGACCGGCACAAACGGCAAGGGGAGCACCTGTTATTATCTGAATCATATCCTGCAGGCAGCCGGCCGGAAGACCGGACTGTTTACTTCGCCGCATCTGGTGACCCACTATGACCGGATGCGGATCAATGATGCCTGCATTACCCCGGAAATGTTCATGGAACTGCTGAACCGGCACCTGGAGCTGGTTGAGCAGTATGACCTGGGCATGTTTGAAATCGACGTGCTGCTGGCCTGTGCCTGGTTCCGGCAGGAACAGGTGGATACCGCGGTCATCGAGGCCGGGCTCGGCGGCCGGGGCAGTCCGACCAACATCCTGCCGCATCCGGCCCTGGAAATCATCACCACGGTGGGTTATGACCATATGGAACGGCTGGGCAATACCCTGGAGGCGATCGCCGATGAAAAGTCCGGCATCATCATGCCGGGTTCAACGATCCTGACCGGCAATCTGGCGGCCGGGCCGCTGGCGGTGGTAGCGGCCAACGCAGCGGCTGTCAAGGCGCGCCATGTGCTGTATGAGCCGTATACGGACCTGGGGCCGGGCAGGTTTGCCTGGCGGGGGACAGAATATACCCTTGCGACCATGGCGGAATACCAGAAAACCAACGCTTCCCTGGCCCTGCA
>JAFOIT010000219.1 GCA_017420585.1 Solobacterium sp. | reverse complement strand
TGTCTGACCTGGATACGGAAGGCGTGTTTACTGCCCGGATCAGAGAACTGGCTGAGTGCAGGATCAGTGCGGAGGCGTGGCAGTCGACGCCCTATCACCCGAACCGGCCGAACTACAAGGACAGGATTGTGTCACTGGCCGAAGAGATCGGATCAGAACTTGATATCCTGCTGCGGCAGCGGCAGCTGACCCGGAAGCCCGGCCGCTACATGGAAATGCATGTGGATGAGGTGCTGTCAGGCCTCACACCCGGGGAATCTGCATTTTAAGGTTTTGATCCGGGGCATGATGTATAATGAACAGCGGATCATGCCGGATATTCCAAAGATGTGGAGGATTGAAATATGAAGAAGTTTATGAAAATCATGGCTGCGGCAATGCTGGCGGCAGTGACCCTGGCCGGCTGCGCAAAATCAGAACTGGTCTGTGACGCGGCCAACGGGAAGGACGTTGTGATCACCGCAACCCGGGCTGCCAAGGATGCTTTTGTCGTGACCGGTTCGCTGGAAGTGGCGGAAGGGGAAACCGTCACGGTCAAACCGGCACTGGACAAGGGTGCCATCACAATTGAACTGATTGCCTCACCGGAAGAGCAGAGTATCGATGAACTGCCGGATACCGACGGGGAGGCGGCGTTCACATTCGAACTGTCCGGGACAGAGGAACAGACGGCAGAGGCCGCAGCCGGTTCATATATGATCCGGATTACTGTCACGGAAAAGGCGACCGGGACAATTCATATTATTGCCGAATAAGCAGATATTAAGAAGCTGGTTTTCTGAGATTTGATAAGCATTGCGGGGGCATTTTCCCTTATAATTAATATCAAATCTCTTTTCATTTTCCCGGAACAGAAAAAAACCGGCCGCCGGGCGGATTCCTTTTCCCTCTGTAAGCAGCCCGGGGAAATTACAAGATAAACATGCTGTTTTGCCATTACAATAGTATCTGTAAGGTATCTGCAGCTCACCATATACAGGGAGGAGAAATAAAATATGACCATTAACAAGATCCTCAACGGAACCGAACTGACGCTTGCCCCGGAGGGACGGCTCGATACGACCACATCGCCGGAACTGGAGGCGGTTCTGAAGGAATCACTGGACGGGGTTACCGGTCTGACGATGGATTTTGCCGGACTGGAATACATTTCCTCAGCCGGTCTGCGGGTGCTGCTGGCGGCGCAGAAGATCATGAGCGGCCAGGGCACAATGAAAGTCATCCACGTCAATGACGTCATTATGGAAATCTTTGAAGTGACCGGTTTCACCGACATCCTGGCCATCGAATAATTTTCTGTCTATGAACGGAATGATTGACCTGCATATGCATTCAACGATCTCCGACGGTACCGATACACCGGAGCAGATCCTTTTCAATGTCAAAAAAGCAGGCATACAACTTTTTTCCGTGACAGACCATGACGCACTTGCAGGCAGCCTGATCATTCCCGGCCTGCTGAAAGAAGATGACCCGGTGTTTATTCCCGGTGTGGAAATCTCCTGCCGGGATGAAGAAGGACAATATCACATTCTCGGATACGGCTATGATCCGGCGGGGGAAGCGATCCGCGGGCTGACGGAAATGACCCATGCGCGCCGCATGAAGAAGGTGCGGGCAAGACTGAAATATCTGGCTTCGAAGCATAATATTCACTTTCCGGAAGAAGAGGTGAAACACCTGCTGTCCCTGCCGAATCCCGGCAAACCGCATATCGCCAACCTGATGGTGAAATACGGATTTGCCGCAACGAAGGAAGAAGCGATCAACGGTGTTATCGACGAGCTGAAATTTCCTGCTGACTGGGTTCATCCGCAGCAGGCGATACACGCCATCCTGGCTTCGGACGGCATCCCGGTTCTGGCGCATCCTTCCTATGGCAGCGGGGACCAGCTGGTCCTGGGAGAAGAAATGGATCACCGCCTGGCCCGGCTGAAAGACTTCGGCCTGCAGGGTGTGGAAGTCTTCTATTCCGGCTTTACCGGCAAGATCAGGCAGGAGCTGCTCGCTTTTGCCGGACAATACCATCTGTATGTGACCGCCGGCAGTGATTACCACGGCACCAACAAACTGGTGCAGTTGGGGGATACAGGCCTGGATGAGGCAGATGAATTCCCGGAAGGACTGACAGAATTCCTGGCTGTCTGCCGGAAATATAATGAAAGAAAGCCGGGGTAAGGAGATATGAAGCGACTTAAGAAACTGGTCAGCGGAGGTATCCAGAACAAGATATTCAATCTGATTCTGGCGACGGTCATACTGATGACGGTTGCTTTTTCGGCAGTATCTGCTTACCGCGCCAACATGCTGGCAAAGCTGGCATCGGCATCCAGTGAACGGCAGAAGGAATCCATCAGCGGCATCAGCAATAATGTCATGACGGGGGTGATTGACCGTTCGCTCAGCCAGACAACGCAGATGGAAGCGCTCATTGTCGACCACATGTTCCTTGACCTGAAGACCAGGGTGGAGATGATCGCGGAATATGCCGGCATCGTATTTGAGAATCCGGCCAGGATGCAGCGGATTGCCTCGGAACTGCCGGATCCGGAAAAGGACGGGGAAGTAACCGCGCAGCTGATCCTTGCGGACGGTGTGAACCGGGATGATGTCCGGCTGAACGACAGGATCGGCCTGGCGGGCAACCTGATCGATATGATGGCCTCCCTGTACGGGGTTTCGGATGATACCAATTCGTGCTTTGTGGCATTGCCTGAAGGGGTTTTGCTGGTTGTTGATGACCGCTCAGCCTCGAAATTCAACGAGGACGGCAGCGCTGTTTCATATGACCCCACGACCCGGGAATGGTACCAGCAGGCAGTGGAATCCGGGCATACCATCTTCTCGGATGTGGAAATCGATGCCTTTACCGGTGACATCGGAATCGTGTGTGCCACGCCGGTCTATGTCAACGGGCAGCTGGCAGCCGTAATCGGCTCGGATCTGTTTTTGACATCCATGCAGGAACAGGTCAGCAGGTCCGGGGAAAACGGCAGTTTTGCGTTCATCATCAACCGGAAAGGCCATGTTGTATTCTCTTCGGACGAAGAAGGTATTTTCCGGGTAAGGGCGGCGGATGAGGCAGAAGACCTGCGCCGGTCGTCCAATACACAGCTGGCCGGCTTTATCATGGATGCCATGCGGGTCCAGACAAGCGTCAAGCTGATCAACCTGGAAAAAGGTTCCTATTTCATGGTCGGGTCGCCGATGCGGACGGTCGGCTGGACCCTGGTTTCCGCGCGCAGTCAGGAGACGGTCACCAGGCCGGCAGCCCTGATGACGGAAAGCCTCAACGAAATCCAGAACGGCACCGCCCAGGAATACCGGGACATGAACGGGCAGTCACAGTTTACCGCCACCCTGCTGATGCTGGCGATTGCAGCGGCCATGGTCGGTCTGTCCCTGTCCATCGCGAAGCGGATTGTTGAGCCGGTCAAAACAATGACCACACGGCTGACCCACCTGAGCGCGAAGAATCTTGAGTTCAAGATGGATGATGCCTTCCGGACCGGCGACGAAGTCGAGGAACTGGCGAAAAGCATTGCCGATCTTTCCCATAAGACTGTCGAATATATGGAAACCATCCGTCAGGCAGCGGCCGAAAAAGAGCGGATCGGCGTGGAAATGTCGCTGGCCAAGGATATACAGGAATCCATGCTTCCGCATGCCTTCCCGGCTTTCCCGGACCGCCATGACTTTGATATTTACGCCAATATGGACCCGGCCAAGGAAGTCGGCGGTGATTTCTATGACTTCTTCCTGATCGATGATGATCACCTGTGCATCATGATTGCCGATGTTTCCGGCAAGGGGGTTCCGGCGGCACTGTTCATGATGGCATCAAAAATCATCCTGCAGAGTGTTGCCATGATGGGCCATTCCCCGGCACAGATTCTGGCCAAGACCAATGAGGCGGTCTGCTCCAACAATACAGCCGAGATGTTCGTGACGGTCTGGCTGGGCATCCTTGAACTGTCCACAGGCCGTCTGACGGCAGCCAATGCCGGTCATGAATATCCGGTATTCAAACAGCCGAGCGGAGCCTATGAACTCTATAAGGACAAGCATGGCTTTGTCATCGGCGGGATGGCGGATGCACAGTATCAGGAATATGAACTGCAGCTTGAACCGGGCAGCAGGATCTTTGTCTATACCGACGGCCTGCCGGAAGCCACCGACAAGAAACAGGAAATGTTCGGCACAGACCGGATTCTCAATGTCCTGAATGAAGTGCCTGACGCAGACGCGAACCACGTGCTGGAACACATGCGGGCAGCGGTGGATTTCTTTGTGCAGGATGCCGAACAGTTTGATGATCTGACCATGCTTTGCCTGGAATATAAAGGACCAAATACAGCATCTGCCCCGGTAACTGCAGCCGCGGCGGCAGACAAAAATGAATAGCGGGAGGATGACTATGTTCGAACGAAAACTGTACCGCAGGGACATGATCCAGTGTGCCCTGTGTCACAACGCTCCCTGCTCCGCGGCCTGTCCGGAAATGGATCCGGCAGCCCTGCTGCGGAGTATCTGGTTCAACAACGAAAAGACCGCGGCTGCCCGGTACCCGGACAGCAATCCCTGCCTGAAATGCAGTGCCCCGTGTGAAACAGCCTGTGTCCGCAGCGGCAGGGTTGCCATCCGCGAAGTGCTTCTGCGCCTGCATGATGAAGTGAAACCGGAACTGGAAATCACCCCGCCGGAAGATGAAAACCGGCTGCGCACGGACCTGTGCGGGATTCCGCTTGAAAACCCGTTCCTGCTGTCGTCTTCGGTGGTGGCCAGCACATATGACATGTGTGCCCGGGCTTTTGAAGCAGGCTGGGCCGGCGCGGCGTTCAAGACCATCTGCTCCTTTGAAATCCATGAGGCTTCTCCGCGGTTCTCGGCCATTACCGGCGACAACGGCAGTATCATCGGGTTTAAGAATATCGAACAGCTCTCGGATCACAGTGTGGCGGAGAACATGGCTGTATTCCGGGAACTGAAAAAGAACTATCCGGACAAGTTCATCCTTGCATCCATCATGGGCCAGAATGATCAGGAATGGGAGGATCTGGCCCGGCTCTGCGAAGAAAACGGCGCGGATGCCGTGGAACTGAATTTCTCCTGCCCGAACATGGCGGACGGCGGTCTGGGCTCGGATATCGGTCAGGTGCCGGAACTGGTGGAGCGGTTTACGGCTGCGGCCAGGCGCGGTACGAAAATCCCGATTCTGGCCAAGCTGACCCCGAATGTGGACAGGATGAGTCCGGCGGCTGAGGCTGCCCTGCGCGGCGGGGCTGACGGGGTTGCCGCCATCAACACGATCAAGAGTATTATCGGGGTGGATCCCCATACCTATATATCAGCCCCGGCAGTGCACGGCATGTCTGCGGTAGGCGGTTACAGCGGCAACGCGGTACGTCCGGTTGCCCTGCGCTTCATCGCGGAGATGGGAAACAACCCGCAGCTTGCCGGCATGCATATCAGTGCCATGGGCGGTATTGAAAACTGGCAGGATGCCCTGGAGTATATCCTGCTGGGCGCCGGCAGTGTGCAGGTGACAACCGCTGTCATGCAGTACGGTTACCGGATCATTGATGATCTGAAGGCCGGCCTGAACCTGTATCTGGCGGAAAAGGGCCTCAGCAGCGTGAAGGAAGTGCGGGGAGAGGGCCTGGCTTCAGTCAGTGAAACGACGGATGTGCTGGAACGGGATACGGTTATCTTCCCGCAGTTCCACCGGGAAAAGTGCATCGGCTGCGGCCGGTGTGAGATTTCCTGTGCGGACGGCGGCCATCAGGCCATTCACCTGAACAGCAGCCGGCAGCCGGTGCTGGACGGGAAGAAGTGTGTCGGCTGTCACCTGTGCGTGCTGGTCTGCCCGCAGCGGGCCATTACCCCGGGAAGAAAACGGATCGACCGAAGCGCAAAGACGGAACATGAATGAATTCAGACTGAATCAGATGACCGGTGATGTGCCGCTCCCGTTGCATTTAATGGATGAAGAAGAACGCAGGACCCTGCCGGTGGCCGGTGATGCGGAGTGGATTGGTCTCTCCGCACCGGAAATACACATGATTGTGACAGCCGGCTGGAAACACCTCGGCGGCTTTGCGGGAACGGTGCTGAATGTGCATGATATCGCAAAGGAGACCGAAAAGAATATCCGCCGGGCGCTGGCCGCATCCGGATATGAATCTGAAGGGTTCAAAGCATATCAGGTCAGGGCACCGAAGGCAGAAGGGTTCCGGTATACCTACACGGTCCAGGGCACCGCGATGACGGCGGAAACCTGTATTGTCAAAACCGGCCGGGACCTCTATGAGCTTCATTTCTACAGCAGGACGGAAACCCTGGATGAATGCCTGCCGGTATGGGAAGAACTTCTGGCTTCCCTGCGCTGGCAGAACTGAAGAGGATATGATATGGACTTCAAATATGTACGGATACAGGGCCGGGAACTGGCCGAGAATACCATGTACGCGAAGGGTGTCTTCAGCATGTGCATGCAGATGATCCAGAACGATGTCATGGATACGGAAGACAAGGAACTCTATCTGGAAATCGATTCCTGGTTTGCGGAAGAGCTGCCATGGCCTGAGCCCTGCAAGCGGCAGGAGAAAGTCGTGTGCTTTTTCAAAACAGAAAACAGTGACGAGATGATGCGGATGATCAACCCGGTCATGTGGCTGCTGGAAAAGTACAATCATCCGTATTATGTCGTCTATACAAACCATCCCGGTGAAATTGTCTACGAAGACAAATACCAGGTGTGCTGCAGGGTGGAAGACCTGATCATTGAGCCGCTGCAGCCGTCCTGGTCACCGGAAGACTGAGAGGAGACCGGCATGGCAATTGAAAAATACACAGAAGAAAACAAGATGACAATCCGGGCCGGCGGCCGTCTGGATGCGGTAACTTCGCCGGAACTCGGGGAGATCCTGCAGGCAATCCCGGCAGATCTCACAGAACTGGTATTTGATCTTTCCGGTCTGGAATATATTTCCTCAGCCGGTCTGCGGCAGCTGCTGGTGGCGCAGAAACAGATGAACAAACAGGGAAAAATGTATGTTGAAGGAGCGGGTGGACAGGTGCTGGAAGTGTTTGCGGCAAGCGGCTTTGACAAGATCCTGACCCTACGGTGATGCTTATGAAAGAATTGACGATTCAAGCACTGATTGAAAATATTCCGGCGGTGACGGACTTTGTGGAAGAACAGCTGGCACCGCTGCATTTCAGCCGGAAAGCGATGATCCAACTGGCTGTGGCCATTGATGAAATCTTCAGCAATATCGCCAAGTATGCCTACGACGGCAAAGGTGGTGAGGCAACTGTCCGGGTGGAAACAGAAGCAGAACCGGAAGCTGCTGTCATTACGTTTATTGACAACGGGGAGCCGTTTGACCCGCTGGCGGCAGGAGAACCGGACCTGACGCTTGACGCGGAGGAAAGAAAGATCGGCGGCCTGGGTATTTTCCTTGTGAAAAAATCCATGGACGGCATCAGCTACGAATACAAGGACGGGCATAATATCCTGCGGATCAAAAAGAAGCCCGGACAGGAAGGACAGAAAACAGGAAAATGAACAAACTGCTCAAATTAACGATGTGTGCCGCGCTGGTGTCCCTGCTGGGGGCCTGCGGCGCAAAAGAAGAACCGGCCGCGGAATGGAACCGCAGCGGTTATTTCCAGGATGAAGGCGGGAATTTCCTGTCACTGACGTACATGGACGATGTCGAGGAACCGGGCTGGTACGTCGGCGTCATGCTGGGCGAAGACCCGATTGAGGATTCCTGGGGCGGCATCGTGCCGCAGGAGGGCAGTTCCCTGCATGGTACGCTGGCCTCTTCCGGCAGCCGGGAAGATATTGTTGTTACGGTTACCGAAGAGGGCGAAGACGGCATGACCCTGGCCGTGGAAGGCGGGGAAACCTATCACCTGAGTGAGCTGGCAGTGCCGGAGGCCACAATCTTTACGACCATCAATGTTGAAGGCGAGGGCATGATCGGTTATGAGAAGGGTGAAACAGTACCGGAACTCGATTCTGAGTGGCCGTTCCAGTCAGCCATCATCAACCTGGCGGAAGCGCAGACATACACGCTGGCAGCGGCACCGGAGGCCGGCAGCCTCTTTGTCAAGTGGACGAAGAACGGGGAAGACTATTCCACCGAGCCGGTCATTACCGTGGAACTGGACGAAAGCGCGGACTATGTAGCGGTATTTGAAGAAGATCCGGCCTGGCAGAACCCGGTCATGAATTTCGTCGGGGAATATCAGTGCGACCGGGCCGGCGCGGTTGTCGAATGCCTCGGGAAAGAAGAGGCCCTCATCACGATCCGCTGGGGCAGCAGTGCCTGGGAGACCGCCCAGTGGACGATTATCGGCAGGCTTGATACGGAAACCCGCACAATCAAATATGAAGGCTGCGCAAAGACAATCCTGACGTATGACAAGGAAGGTGAAGTCACAGCGCAGGAGGATGTCTACAATGACGGCACCGGCACAGTCACCTTCAACGATGACGGATCATTTACCTGGCACGATGACAAGTCGGAAACCGGGGAAGACATGATCTTCGAATGGATTGGCCTGGGTGAGGAGTAAGGTACCTCTCCCCCGGCATCACAGTGATTCACAGGCATCCTGAAACAGGAAAAACCGGTCGGAACCATACGGCTCCGGCCGGTATTTTTTTGTAATTATTCCTTGTCGGTATCAAGGCCCCATTCCTGGAAGAGGAAGTTGTAGAAAGCAGGCCGCTGGAAATCTTCCTTGACGATGGGGTTGAAGTTGCCGCGGGCCCCGAGATCGAGCCAGAACTGGACGCCCTTGTAGAACTCCTCGTCACGCTGAGCCGGAATTGTCAGAATGATGTCATCCTCCGGTGTCAGTGCCCGGGCCAGTTCACCCGGATCAGGTACGGTCACCCGGTAATTGCCGTCCTGCATCGGGGGGATAATCGAGAAGATGCAGGAGTCCAGCGGGGTGAACATGTTTTCTGTCGGTACACCGGTCTGTGACTTGATGGCCAGCAGGGCTTTCAGCAGCTGGTGATTCTTGCAGTAAACAAGCGTTACATCAGGTTCAAAATCCGCTTTGTCAAGCGGCACACTCAGGATGCCTTTGTACTTGTTCATCGGCACCCGGGGCAGGTTTTCCAGAAATGCCTTGCCCTTTTCCGGATCGGCGATTTCAATCCGGTCAGCCACGGAGTTGAAGCCCGGTGTGTCCCGCTCCCACGGGACCATGCCGAAGCAGATCAGCGGGCTCCAGCACCAGTGATCCTCTCTGCGCATGTATACAGCCTTGTTTTCCCGGCGGGTAATGGCAAATGCCTGGCACAGGCCAAGATGATAATTGCCGTGCTCCTTCGGCCGCAGGGCATCCGCGGGGACGATGGATTCATCATTTTCAATCAGTTTGACAGCCACTGCCGGATAACGAAGATGCATATACTCATACAGCAGTTCCTGCCGGGTTTTGTTTGTCTCGATCATTGTCAGCTTACCTCCATCTGTTCAGAATTATTATAATGCGGCATAAAGATCCGCGAAAGTTTCATATGCAGATACCCTGCAGAATATCATGCTTTGACGCGCTCTTTCGAACAGGATACACGAGGGCCGCAGACCGCAGGTATTTGTGAGATAATAAAACCATGAGCAGGAAAGAGAACGTATCCGGGAATACGGACGAAAAGGAAAAAGCCAGAAAACTGTCAAAAGACGAGCAGAAGCGGCTGGAACAGTTTGAAACACTGGCGGAAAATATGCGCGAAAAGGGCTATCGCCGGACGGATCTGACCATCAGTATCGTCAAGGCCAATATTTTTGCCATCGGGCTGCTGATCCCGGCAGCGGTGATCGGCTTCGGGCTGTTCATATTGAAAAACCGGGGAACCGGGATTTCCTTCGGCTTCCCGTGGTGGTTTTTCCCGCTGTATCTTGTGCTGATTGCCGTGCATGAGTTGATTCACGGCCTGACCTGGGCGGCATTCGCGGAACACCACATGAAGGATATCGCTTTCGGTTTTATGGTGCAGTATGTGACGCCGTACTGTTCCTGCAAGGTACCGCTGGCCCGGGGTCCGTACATAACCGGGGCCCTGATGCCGCTGCTGGTGCTGGGCATCCTGCCCATGATTTACGGGATCCTGCAGGGGAGCCTGCCGATCCTCTGCATGGGCATCCTGATGACAGACGGAGCTGCCGGGGACATCATGATTGTCAGAAATATATTGAAGTATCACAGTGATTCTTCCGAGGTTGTCTATATTGACCACCCGACCCAGGGCGGCGGGGTCATTTTCGAAAAAACGGAGGACGGCAGGCTTGCCCCGATGCCGGAAGACCAATGAAAACGATAAAGCTGCTGGCCGTGTGTATGCTGGCGCTGTTTGCGGCCGGATGCACCCGTGCGGAGGAACCTGCTCCGGAAGCGCCGGCGGCCGGTACGGTTATATTCGTCAACGAAGTGACGGACACCGATGTATGGATTCTGGCCGATACAGAGGAAAACAGAAAAACCACGGTCTGGGGCACCCCGGCCGTCAGGGGATTAAAAGTGAATACCGAAACAGAAGCACAGCTGTGCGAGCCGGCTGAAAACGGGCTGTATCTCATCCGGATGATTTCCGCCGGGAAGATGTATTTCAGTGCTGATGATGTAGTCCTTGAAGACGGCTGGACCATTCGCTTCAGGGTTGGTAAGTATTATAATGACCATCCGGTTTCCTGGGTTCTGGAAGTGACAGATACGGAAGGAAATCCGATGGAAACATATGAAGTATTTGGCGCTGCCTTGTAAGGCGAGGAGGAAGTTATGAAGAAACTGATTACTGTTATCCTGACAGCGGTGATGCTGGG
>JAFOIT010000218.1 GCA_017420585.1 Solobacterium sp. | reverse complement strand
GGAATGCGGAAAGGGGATCGGAAATCATCCCGCCCACCCCGGAGAACGCCGAAGCCAGGCCGATCGCCGTACCGACGTTGGTATGGATCCACTGGTTCAGCACATACGATACGATGATCGAGATTGTCGAGACAGACAGGCTGATCAGGAACCGGGCAATGTAGAACAGCGGGGTGGTCGCAAAGAAGCCCAGGAACAGGAAGCCCAGCACACCGCAGATATACATGCCGATGAAATAGTATTTCTTCATTCTCTGGCTGAGCCGGAAGATCAGCGGTCCCAGCAGTGCTGCCCCGAGAATGCTGGCTACGTAGCCGAAGCTTGTATACATGGAGATCCGGGTCATCGGGAACTGATAGATGGAACGGACCGAGGCCAGCACGGCTGTCTGGCTGTTGAAGAGGAACCCGCCCAGGCCCATGTAGTAGAGACAGGTGCCGATCAGGACCAGCAGCTGATCCTTTGTATAGTTTTTAAACATATTCTTTTCTCCGTCAAAAAACAATTATACTCACAAATGCCGCTGTCAGACAGTCAATCATTCAAACCGGCTGTTCTGTCTGCGTCTTTTCGAGCAGCTGCCGGAGATCCTCTCTGAGATATGAAGCCGCCTGATGGACCGGGGAGTCATCAGTGAAGTATTCATGGAGAAAGAACCGGCCGGCAGGGCTGTCTTCACCGTTTCCGGCAAACTGTGCTTCAGCCGTTTTCCGATCCGTCAGAAGCCGGTACAGATCCGCCAGCCGGAAGGATGTTTCATCCGGTCCCGAAAGGGCATTGACGGCATGTTCAAGTGTCCTGCGGCAGAGGATGGATTTTCCCTTATCAGCCCTGTATACCCAGTCATTTGTGGTTGCCCGTTCATTTGCAGGGGTCTGATCTGCTTCGGCGAAATCATCAAAGTATCCGGCCAGGGCTGCACTGATATGATCCGGCCTGCCGGTCAGCCATAAACAGCCGTCCTTCTGACAGGAAACATCTGCCAGTCGGATACCGGCAAAAGTGCCCGTGCTGCCTGCTGCGGCCGGAGCCTCTGTCTTTACTTCACTGAGATCAGAGATGATCCCCTGCGCATAATCACTCAGGATACGGCGGGCCAGATTCTGAACATAGGATCGGCTGGTATTCCAGGCGGTCAGGACGACTGTATCATCATTGTTTTTTCTGCAGACTGCACGGTACTGGGTTTCGGCGGCGCCATCGGGAACGCGGTGTTCGATGGTAATTTCCGCAGAGAGAGTGTGTAGGTCCATACTTCTTCCTCCTGATCATGCCGGGACGGCAGAACTGCTGATGCATCTGCCTGATATTTAATACTTATATATATTACATAATAAAGTGCATAATCTGTTAAGTTCATAAATAATCGGTTATAATTTAAAGGACTTCTTTTCAGTTTGCTTTAATGCATGTGAGGAGGGATATCCATGAATCCTGAAGTTTTGTCACTGCTTAAAATGGCCGGCCTCTTCGTGTTTCTGATCGTGATGCTGCTGGTCCTGCGCAAGCCGCTGAACATTACCATGGCAATTGCCTGCGTTATTGTCATCATTGTCTACATGCTGCCGATGGAAAAGGTTCTGCCTGCGGTCAAGGAAGGCCTGCTGGGTACCAATACGATCCGGGCTGTGCTTGTCCTGTATCTGATCACTTTCCTGCAGCGGATGATGGAAAAACGGAAGCAATTGTCCGGCTGCCAGCTGGCCATGAGCGGCTTGTTCAACAACCGGCGGATCAACGCTTCGGTTGTGCCGTTCCTGCTTGGCTGCCTGCCGGCCGCTTCTACCGTTATCCTGTGCGGACCGATCGTTCGTGAAGCTGTCGGGGATTACCTGACGACGAATGAGAAAGCAGCCTGCACAACCTTCTTCCGGCATATCTCCGAAGCATTCCTGCCGACATATTCGGGAATTTTCATTGCCATTACCCTGACGGAAGGCCGGGTAACTGCCGCAAGTTTCGTGACGGCGATGCTGCCGATGGTGGCGGTTCTGTTCCTTGCCGGCTGGATCGTTTATCTGCGCCGGATTCCGAAGGACACGGGAATGATTCCGGACCAGTCGAAAAGTTTCTATCTGAAACTGCTGGTCAAGAGCATCTGGCCGATTGTTGTGGCAATCGCCATTGTTCTGATCTTCAATCCGCCGGTCTGGATGGCTGTTCTGGTTGTTGTGGTCGGCAACTTCTTCATCAGTAAGTTTACGCCTGAGGAAATCAAGCCGTTCTTCATCACAGCCTTTGAACCGAAGCTGATCATGAATACACTGGCCGTCATGACTTTCTCCAAGCTGCTGGCCGCGACCGGTGTTGTCCAGCTGCTGCCGAAGTATTTCGGTATGCTGCCGATTCCGATGTGGCTGGTCTTCGCGTTGCTGTTCTTCATCGGACCGCTGATTGGCGGCAGCCAGGCAATCTATGTTCTGTGCATCCCGATGATCATGGAAACCTGGCCGGACGGATCTATTCTTTCGATCTTTGTTCTCTGCATGAGCATGTCCTATATCATCATGCAGCTCGCACCGACCCACATCTGCCTTACGTTGTGTGCTGAGGATTATAAGATCACCCTGGCTGATCTGATTCCGAAGGTCGCCCCGATGGTCGTTGTCGCAACATTCTTCACATTCGGGTATTTCTTTGTACTGCGGGCTATCGGGATATAAAGAATATCATTGCGTCGGCATTTACAAATGTATGAAAAACAGGACTTTCTTGCGAAATCCTGTTTTTTATTTGCCGGTGCCGGCAACCGGATGCGAACCGGCGGCAGAATTGATCGTCACAGTACTGATTGATATAATGACGCAAAGGGTCTTCCGGACCGGCATCGTTTTTATTATTCACGTCCGCGGAGACGGCCGCAGCGGACCCGGGTGTCGTTGAACCACTGTCCCGGCAGTATCCGAACTTTTCCTGGGAGTGTGTTCCTGTGGACACCACATTGTTTTCGGGCGTCCGGCCAGGTGTCGAGCACATTAGTGTTTCCACCTGTTTCCGTCTGCCTGATTACCGGATCATCGATATGGACTGAGAGGAGAAGAATATGAACCCAGTCAGAAGGATCGCCGTATACGGTTACGGAACCTATGGAAAACGGACCTGCGAGAGTTTCCGCCTCTATTGGGGAGACGCTTATGAAGTGACGGCCATCTTCGACCGTCAGCCCGCCGGCAGGACAGATCCCTGCTGGAAGCTGCCGGTGCTGCTTCCGGAAGAGCTTGAACCGGCTTTTGTGCGGGGAACGTTTGACGCCGTGATGATCTGCATCTATCACTGGGACATGTACCGGGAGGTGGCAGCGTGGCTGAAAAACCTGGGGATCCCGGTGTTCCTGCCTGGCCGGAAGGAAGACTTCGGTGATCCCTCCTGCTTCGAGCAGGATCCGTACCCGGACATCTCCGTCAGCCGGAATCATTATCGTTTCCATGTCTATCGGAATATGTGCGGGGCCGTGGCCGATTATGGCAGAAGGCAGTTCCTGTTCCTGTTCAGCGAAGCAGGGCGGGTGAATATTGACAGTTACCGGAAGTACCTGGATTTGGATGCCTTCGGTGTGTATCTGCGCTCTTATCCCTTCCGCTTCAAAGATCCGCTCCCTGAAAAGATCTTTATGGAAGGCGAGTGGTGTCCCATCGTCAAATTCTTATCGAATAATTACTGGCATTTCACTTTCGAAACAGCAGACTGTGTGTACCTCATGGAAAAGGCCGGATACCGGGGAAAGTATATCTGCAACCTTACGCCGTTTGCCGAAGAGATGCTGCAGCTGCTGGGTGTCGAGCGCAGCAGGATTGTCTCCACTGATGAACTGGAGATGCACAAAACCTATGTTTTCGAAAAACTGTACGACATCAATCATGAAGGCCTCAAGGCGTTGGAGTTCTCGGCGGAAGCAGTGCCGGAGATGGCTGCGGTGATCCGGGCCCAGCTGCAGCGCGATGACCGTTATCCGAAAAAACTGTATGTCAGCCGGATCGGTTTCCGGAAATTGCTCAACGGGGAAGAGGTTGCGGTCCGGAACGGGTTTACCGTCATGATCCCGGAAGAGCACTCCCTGCGGGAGCAGATGGAATACTTTTACAACGCTGAGATCGTGCTGTGCCCGCACGGCGCCAATTCCACGAATTTCCTGTATATGCGGGAAGGTACTGTGTTCGCGGAGATCTTCAGCGATCGCTGGCACAAGGATATAAACGCCGATATCTGTGAAGGATGCGGCGTGAACTATCTGCAGATGACAGGCAGGAAGGTTGCGCAGGACCGGCGGTTTGGCATGTATGCCGACTATACCGTTGACGAAGATGATCTTCAGCGCCTGATCAGCAGGGCCGAAAAGATACGCGCCGGCCAGGAGGGGTGAGAAAGCCCTGACAACGGGATATGAATGCCTGATGCACAGCCGCACAGGACATCATCTGTATAAATAGAAAACAGGACTTCCTCATGAAGTCCTGTTTTTGTTTGCTGGTGCCGGCAACCGGATTCGAACCAGCGACCTACTCATTACGAAACCGACAGATCATTTCATATATCATTTCGGATTATGTCGGATTGTTATCAAGAAAACCGTATATTTATGCCTAATAAAGCGAATTCATGTCAGCGATTGTTTCCTATCGTCTTAAATATCCCTCGATCTTTTTCCGATATTTGTTGCACAAATGTTGCACAAGAAAAACATGGCTTATGCCATGTTCTTTATCTGTGTGGAATCTGCTTTTTCAGGTTGAATGCTGAGCATCGTCTGCAAAGCATGGACTGCTTTTTCTTCCTGGGAGGGCAGAGCATGCCCATATCGGTTCAGGGTGATTGCAACATTACTATGACCTAATCGGCGAGCGATATGATTGCGGATCTTGATATAGGGTTCAAATCCAAGCAGAAACATTCTGAACAACAGAGACTAAAAGCCCTGATGGCAAGATATCCGGAAAACGATCCGGTTCATCTAGATGCAAAGCAACGGTTACAAACTCTTAAATCGGTACCATTTGAAGAATATGAAACAGTGT
>JAFOIT010000217.1 GCA_017420585.1 Solobacterium sp. | reverse complement strand
GCCCCGGTCAGTATGGTAAATGAAGGCATATCTGTTTTCCGGCAAAGACTGCAGAACACAATACTGAGCAGCAGGGCCCAGATGATCCGCTGCAGCAGCAGGGACGGCATGCCGGAAAGATGCAGGAAAAACGAAAAGGCAAGCAGTCCGGCACAGACAGCCCCGTTTCTTCTCATGTTTTCCGTCAGATTTCGAATTAACTGCATAATCACTGATCCGTATTCTGCTGTTTCTGTCCTGGAATACGCTGTTTAGCTGGATTATTTGGATTTGCCCATTCTTCCGGAAAGACCGGCGGCAGGACAAGCGGATGCCGTACAGGGATCATTATAGTATAGAACACTATCAGGCAACAGCGCCTATTCCGCCCCGCCGCCTGCACCCAGCCTCTTCAGCAGCATGTTCTTCAGCTCGGTAACGGCAGATATGTTGAACAGCAGGCCAAGCCCTGTATACATGATCACAACCAGGCAGCCCAGGATCAGGAAGATACCGACAGAGCCAAATGAGAGAGCGCTCCTCACTGCATAGCCGGCCAGCCCGGTTGCCGCGGCGATTGCCATACCCTTCAGGCAGTCCGGAACAATCGGTTTCAGCGACAGATCAGGGATGTGTTTTTTCAGCCCCGGCAGCAGCAGTAAGGAGACGATGAACATGGATATGCTTGTGGCTATCGCAATGCCGGAAACCCCGAACCGCCGGGAAAGCAGCAGGCTCAGAACAATGTTGATGCAGACGGCAGCCATGCCGTTGTACATCGGCATCCTGGTATCCTGGAATGCATAATACACCCGGATGATGGTTGCCCGCGTTGCCTGGAACAGGAAGCCGGCCGCATAGCCGTAAACTACCCCGGTTGTGGCAATCCCGGCAGCGCTGTCAAAGTTGCCGCGGCCGTAAAGGATGTCAACGATGCAGTCACCGCAGGTAAAGCACATGATCATGAACGGGAGGATCAGGATCACAAGGTAATTAATTGATTTCAGAAAATTATTCTTTACTTTCTGTATCTCATTGTTCGAGATCCAGGTTGCATAGTAGGAAAACATGACCGTGGAGACAGATGAAATGATGAGTGTGGTCACCATCTCATTGATTGATGCCCCGTAAGATAAGAAAGATACACCCCCGCCGCCGAGGCCGGTGGCAATCTGTTTGTCGACAATATCATTGATTTCATAGATGGCATTGCCGATGAACAGCGGCAGGGAAAGCAGCAGCAGCTGCCGGATCGCACCATGCTCTGGTTTGACAGACAGCAGGAAGCGGAACTGGTGACGGGCACTCCAGGTAATCTGCACGCATTGCAGGAAACCAGCCAGCAGGAAGGCATAAATCAGGGAAACAATTCCGAACTTCGGGTAAAGACTTACCACGGCAATGCAGGTCAGCACATTCTGGAAGAAGCCGTATCCCTTCCCAGGGAGGAACCGCTTGTCAGTCTCCAGCACAACATTCATCAGCAGGAAGTAGCAGATGAACACAAACATGACAGTCAGCAGCCGGATGTATGATGCCAGCAGCTGCAGTGAATCACCGCTGTAGAACGGGGCCAGGATCCGGGCAACCACCGGGGCCCCGGCCACGAACACCAGCGCAATCAGCATGGAGGCCGGCAGGAAAAACCGCAGGGCCGCATTCATCAGATTATTTGCGGATTCCCGCCCTTCACTGACCAGCCGCAGCGTGTACATGGAAAGCAGCGAAATGGACACAGACGAAAAAAAGACCGAGCCCAGAAGCATCATGATACTCGTAGCAATGAAATATGTATCAGTCTCCAGACTGGCGCCGCAGATGGCCGCAATCAGGGACTTCTTCAACACACCGAGAATCTTGGTGACGAATACAGCCAGAGTAATCAGCAGTGTTGAAGCAAATATACTTTTCTTCTTCATACAGGAATCTCTGAACAGTATTTTAGCAGATTGCCAATGCTTTTCCCACGCAAATAACGCGGTTTGAACTGCTACAGCCGGCGTGCCGTTGCCCGGTAAGCCCAGCCGATAAAGCAGAATACTGACCGGATCAGGGAAAGATGTTCCCGCTCACGGTACAGATACCAGATCCGTTCCAGGGCCACGAATTTATTGGAAGACAACGATTTTGCCGGTCTTCTGTACACAGCGAGGTTTTTATCCAGGCCATAAGCGGTATAACCGTTCCGCAGCAGCTGCCACCACAGGGCTGTATCCTCACTCGGGCAGTGCGGCATCATGATCTCTTCCCTGCCCATCTTTTCCATATCAAACATGACCGTCGATGTGAAAATGATCGTCCTGGTCAGGGCCATATCATAGGTCAGTTCTTCCACCGCCCTGACAACCCGGCCGGTCGGGGTACCGTCTTCCCGCCCGAATTCATAGGAATGATAGCTGAACGCAGCGTTCTTTTCCTGCATGAACCGCAGCTGCTCTGCCAGCTTGTCAGGCTGCCACATATCATCCGCATCCAGGAAAGCAATGTACCGTCCGTTTGCGGCCTTGACGCCGGTATTTCTGGCATTTGCCGAGCCGCCGTTTTCCGGCAGGGCAATCAGCCGGATC
>JAFOIT010000216.1 GCA_017420585.1 Solobacterium sp. | reverse complement strand
TTTTCCTTGATCGGCGGGAAAGTCGGGAAGTTCTGGTCAGCAACCCACATCGGGATCTGCTTGTCCTTCCATTCCGGCTTTGTCAGTGCACCATTCGGCGGAGTGTCGACAGCACGAGCATCCTTGCCCGCACGGTCAATGAACTGGGTAAAATCGAATTTCATAGCAATCATTCTCCCTTCTTCGATGTCACCTGTATGTGACTGCACTTTCTGTTTCAGGAGACATTCATATAAGCAGAAACCCCCTGAAATTGAAAACGCTTACCTGAAAAAATAATATCAATGACCCTGCTGAAAATCAACAGTTTTCACAATCTTATCAGATAATAAATTGCATTAAAATCCAGGTGTCTATTCCGTGATCCAGCCGAAGTGCAGACAGGCATTGCGGATCCCGTCATCAGTGTTGGCCGTGGTCACATATTTGGCCCTGGCTTTGAGCTCTTCACTTCCGTTTCCCATGGCAATCGTCATCCAGCGGTCATCGAACATCGTCACATCATTTTTGCCGTCACCGAATACAACAATATCCTCAACCGGGGCATTGAGCAGGTTCATCATATGCAGGATGCCGTCCTTTTTCTGATCCTGTTCAAAGACGATCTGGCGCGGGTTGAAACGCAGGTACGGCAGCTGGTTGATCCACGGATACAGTTGTTCCTTATCCGCGTGTACAGCCAGGTAAACCTTGCCGATATCCGTCAGGTTCCGGTAGTCCAGACCCGGGATGACTTTGTAGGTGGAGGCTTCATTGCGCCGTCCGCCCTGTTCGAGAAACCGGTAATCCGGCAGATAGCAGGAATCCGTGTCATCGAGGGTGACCAGCCAGCCGATCCCCTCCGCTTCCGCATGGGCAATGATATCGATGCACCGGTCCCGGTCCAGCGGTGTGTTCAGCACGATCTCGTCATCAATCGCAATGCAGGCGCCGCCGTTGCAGACCATGTTGCGGATCCCCACGCCGGCGGTCAGGTCCACCGTGCGGTAATGGGCCCGGCCGGTGGCAACCGCGACAAAATGACCGTTCTGCTGCAGTTTGAGTACAGTATCCTTCGCGGAAGGAGTTATGTTGCGTGAGCGGTCCGTCAGGGTGCCGTCAATATCAAAGAAGAAGTATTTCTTTCTCATTCCATCACCTGCTTCCGGGCTGTCAGCCGGCCGTTTTCCATCGCCACGGTAATGGCAAACGGACACCGGTCCACGGCGACGCAGGAATCGAAGTCGGCCCGCGGGAAGACTGCCTGCTGGGCCGGGTCAAAGAACTTCTTCCCTTCCGTGTAGCGCAGGTCAAGGGCCTGCCGGCGGATATCCGGGATCGGCTGTCCTTCCAGCAGGGATTTCAGGTACTCGGCACAGAGGACATCTTCCTCACTGTCCCGTTCACCCTTCCAGCCCATGGCCACCAGTGATACCACCGCCGGGTTCTTCCGGCGGATATATTCTGCCGTCGCGGCCGCGTTGATCAGGGCTCCGGTCAGGATTTCATCGGCTTTTTCCGCCAGGATGATGCCCTGGGTGCCGGCACTGGTCGTATGGATTACCGTGCGGCCCGTCATGTCGAGCGTTTCCAGTTCGCTGGGCGCGTTGCCGAAGTCAAAGCCTTCCACCTTGACCCCGTTGCGCTCACCGGCAATCACCGCGTCCGGGAATTCTTCCTTCAGACGCCAGGATTCCTCAATGGACGCCGTCGGGTATATAACAGCGGCACCGCGGTCAAACATGACCGCCTCCCAGGTAAAAGCCCGGAAGACATCAATGATGACAGCGGTCCCTTCCGCCTGTTTCGCGCCTTCTGTCATATGCAGGATTCTGATCTCCATAGCGTCCCCTTTCTAGAGCTGCAGGGCGGCATCATAGCCGCTGCGTACAGCTGTCCGGACCGTGCCCGTGGCAGCACAGTCACCGATCCGGATGAATTCCCTGGCCAGGCCGCGGAACGGTTCAGCCCGCTCCACTGCCGGCCGCATGCCCAGGGCCAGGACAACCCGATCCGCCGCCGCTTCCATTTCCCGGCCGTTTTCATCAATATATGTAACCCGGTGTTCCTCAATGCCGGTGCACCGGCTGGACGTCAGGCAGGTAACCGACTGGTCCAGGTGCTGGATCAGGGCTTCCCGCGGGATATTGAATTCCTCACTGGCCAGTTCCGGCTTCATCTCGATCACCGTAACAATCTTCTCCAGGGTTTCGGACAGATAAACCGCGGTTTCACAGCCGACCAGGCCGCCGCCCAGAATGACAAACGATTCCTCGCGCAGCTGCCCCTTCGCGGCTTTTTCATAGACCTCAATGGCCGTCATGACTCCCGGCGATTTGATGCCGGGAATATCAGGCTTCGCGGACACAGAGCCCACTGCCGCGATAATCGCGTCCGGCTGCAGTTCCGCCACCAGTTCCGGGGTCGCTTCCGTATTCAGGCGGACATCTGTCCCGGAGCGCTCCAGCATGCGGATCTGCCAGTCCAGAAAACGGTCCAGGTCATGCTTGAACGGTGCCTGCCGGGCAAAGACACACTTGCCGCCGAGCCGGCTCCGTTTCTCCAGCAGGATCACTTCATGGCCGCGGCCGGCAGCCGTTATGGCAGCTTCCATACCGCCCGGACCGCCGCCGATCACCACGACCCGCTTCTTCTTTTCCGCCGGCTTTTTCAGCCGCGGCAGGATCCACTCCCGGCCCAGTTCCGGATTGACGCTGCAGGAGAGTTCATTGAACCGTTCGTAGTCCAGGCAGTGCAGGCAGCGGATGCACGGGATGATCTCATCTTCACGCCCGTCCCTGGCCTTGTTCACCAGGGCCGCGTCCGCGATGGTCCCCCTGGCCATGGCAATGATGTCTGCCTTGCCTTCCGCCAGGGTCTTCTCCATCAGTTCCGGTTCCTGGAACGCCCCCAGGGTCAGGACCGGGATATGGATGCGGTCGCTGGCCTTGACCCGGGCCGCCAGGTAGGCGTTGCAGCCGGCCGGCAGGAACCCGGTCGGATGGGTAACATATTCTGTATGGTTGAAGAATGACCCGGCGGAGATATGGGCAATGTCAATATATTCCTGCAGGACAGCCAGGACATCGATGCAGTCGGTAATGGTAAAGCCGTCGGGACCGGCCAGTTCATCCCCGGAAATCCGGTATTCGATCAGCAGTTTCCGGCCCACCCGCTCACGGATGGCCTTCAGCACCATCAGCGGCAGTTTCATCCGGTTTTCCAGACTGCCGCCGAAGGCATCGGTGCGGGTATTGTATTTCGGTGAAAGAATCTGCGACAGCACCAGGCCGTGCCCGCCGTGGATCAGGATCATGTCAAAGCCGCATTTCAGCGCATTCTCCGCTGCCAGGGCATATTCGTCCGCCAGCCGCCGCATGACAGCTTCATCCATCAGTTCCGTGCCTTCATCCCCATTGACGGAATAGGCGTGCAGGTTCCCCTCTTCATCCGGGAAATGACAGCCGAATGCCAGCAGTTCCAGGGAGGCTTTGGCATCGTAAAAATGAATCGCGTTCGTCAGGCGCTGCCACTGCCGGTGCGTCTCCGGACGGAAAATATCTTCGTTGGCATGATCTTTGGCCCGGGGCAGGTAATGATCCATATTCATGGCCGAATAAGTGATCACAGCCGAGCCGCCCCTGGCCTTTTCGGCATAGTAGGCCACCACCCGGTCGTTGGGCGCATCATCGTTGTAATCCATCAGCAGGTGAACCCCGGCCGGGGCTGCCCAGATGCGGTTCTTGAAAGTCACATCACCGATGGTCAGCGGTGAAAAAATATGCGGATATCTGGTTTCAAACATAGGCTGTCTCCATTCAGAGATATCTTACCACGAAAAAAGAGGGATCACTCCCTCTCCCCTGCCGGGATGATGCGGCAGACATGAATTTCATAGATCTCGGCCCGGCAGATCTGGTTCAGCATGTACACATGATACTCGGCTGCCTGCCGGTCGGTGAATACTTCCTCCGCCGTACGGGCCTGCCGGTTGTATACCGCATAACCCGGCCGGCAGTGCAGTCCTGTGACCGGGAGAACGAAACCCCGCTCCGTCATGACGATATCACCCCGGTAAACGCATTCCGGACCAGGGCCATGGCCAGCCGGTAATAGATCATCCGGGTGGTCCGCGCTGACAGGTGCACCCGCCAGGCCGCCTGTTCCGCGCTCATGTGTTCGAGATAGCAGGCCGCGATCCGTTCCCGCTGCCCGGCATCGAGTTCCCGCTCCTGGGCCAGATGGTGCCGGATGATGTCACGTTCCGCCGCCTCAGTCATGATATGCCCCCAAAACGGCCAGAACCCGCCGGATTTCATTGAACGCTTCCCGGTCCTGTTCATCCGGCATCTCCGGCTGCCCGCCGGGATGGCGCAGGATCCAGGCCATCATTGCCACGCACTTTTCCGCGGTCAGATTGTCCAGGCTGATGTATTCCATAGTTTCCTTACCTCCCGCCTACATCCTAGCCCGCTCCGGCAGAACCACTGTCGTGTTTTCTGTACAGTGCGTAAGATCACCGGCCTGTGTTACGATAAGGAACGAAAGAAGGTAATCCGGCATGAACGAACAATCCTGGAAAACGATTCTGGCTGCCGAACGGCAGGTCCGCAGCCTGGCTCCGTGGCTTGGCATCAGCGGCCAGCAGCTGTTCACGCTGAAGCGGGATAATCCGCTGGATAATGTATTTGTCAATATCATCGGCCTGCAGGACGGCAACTGCGGCCTGGTCTTCTATGAAGGCCTGAAACAGCTGCAGGACTATATGATGCTGCTGGCAAGGGCTGATCTCGGTGTGTCCTACGACTATGTGATGCGGCGGCAGAACTGCCTGGCCCTGACCTACGGATCGGCGGATGATGTGCCGGAAGCACAGATGAATCTCTATAGAGAAACAGGCTTTGCCCCGGCCGAGGGCTGGCCGATGTTCCTGTCCCTGCGCACCGGCTTGCAGCCCTGGGGACTCGATGATGCGGAAACAGAACGGATGGCGGTGCTGCTGCCGGAATTTACGGCGGCCTGGAACTGCTGGCTGGCCAGCGGGAAACCGGTCTTCGCCACCGACCAGATGTTCCTGTATGACCCGCGGAACGGCAGCGGCCGGGTCACCGTCCTGCCGTTAAAGGATTTCGGCACCAACCTGCTGCAGATCGGCCGGGACCAGGTCCTGGAAGTCATGAAAGGCTGCGAGGAAACCGAGCAGACCCTGGAAGCGGACCTGCGCTATATGCCCGTCGCGGTGGATCATCCCGGCTATGACCGGCCGGTCCGGCCGCTGGCCTTCCTGACGGCTGAAACCGAAAGCGGATATCTGCTGCACATGCAGATGGGTGACCCGGCCATGAATCCCGGACAGCTGCTGATTGAAGGCCTGATTACGGCCATGCAGAAACACGGCATCCCGGCGGTGATCCGGGTGCGCGGTGATCTGTTTGCGGCCATGATCGACAGTCTCTGCGACCCGCTCGGTATCCGGGTGGAACAGAGTCCTGCCCTGCCGGCCGCCGATGAAGCCTTCAAGGGCCTGAATGATTATTTCGAAAGCAGGCATTCCGAATTCCTCAGTTAACGCAAAAACACCGCTTAACGGCGGTGTTTTCTTTCCGTAAAAAAACCGGCAGCTGCCGGTTTCCTGTTATTTCTTTTCCTCGGTGATGACCCGGGCCGCCGGAGCCTGCACCCCTGCCGCGCCGAGAGCTTTGGTGATGTTCTCGGTCAGGGCAAAGTAGACATCCCAGTAATCCCCGCTGTTGACCCAGGCCCGGACCGTGAAATCCATGGACTTGTCGGTGCCGCCGGACAGCCGGGCAAACGGAGCCGGATCCTTGAGCACCCGGTCATCGGCGTTCATGACATCCAGCATGCACTTCTGCACAAGGTCGATATCCTCACCCTTGGCACAGGAGAACCCCAGGTCCACCCGCCTTGTGTCAGCACTGGAGAAGTTGGTCACATTGGCCCCCATCAGGGTGCCGTTCGGGATCGTGATGGTCTTGTTGTCAACCGTGTTCAGGACCGTATAGAACAGATTGATATCCTTGACTGTGCCTTCCCCGCCGCCGGCTGAGACATAGTCACCGACCTTGAACGGCCTGAAGAGCACCAGCATGATGCCGCCGGCCAGGTTGCTGAGGGAACCCTGCAGGGCCATGCCGACCGTGACGCCGGCCGTGGCGAGCACCGTGATGACCGAAGCCATCGGCACGCCCAGCACACTGATGACGGAGATAATCAGGACGACATAGAGGATCGTGCGGATCATGTTCTTCGCGAAGGAACGGCCGGTCGCGTCCATTTTGGCGGTCAGGACCGACTTGTCAGCGATATCGACAATCTTGTTGATGACAGCCTTGCCGATGATGTAGACCAGCAGTGCCAGAACAATTTTCGTGCAGGCTGCCGTCAGCAGCGTACCGATCGTGTACAGATCAAACATTGTATTATCTTCCTTTCTGCTCTTTTCTCAGATTATAGCACTTCAGCCATTGGCCGGAACAGGTTCCCCGGCCGGCTGTGACTGTTTCTTTTCGATTTCCCGGCCGAACTGGGTGCGGTACAGTTCCGTGTAGACCCCACCCCTTTCCACCAGGTCTTCGTGCTGGCCGCGCTCGACGATCTCCCCGTCCTTGATGACGATGATTTCATCAGCAGCCAGGATTGTGGAGAGACGGTGGGCGATCAGGATGCTGGTCCGGGATTCAATCAGCGGATCAATCGCTTCCTGGATCTTGCTTTCGGAGATGGAATCCAGCGAAGATGTCGCCTCGTCAAAGATCATGACAGCCGGATCCTTCAGCAGCACCCGGGCGATGGAAAGCCGCTGCTTTTCACCGCCGGAAAGCTTCAGGCCGCGGTTGCCGACCATGGTGTCATAACCATCCGGCTGGGCCGCGATGAAATCGTGGATATTGGCCTTTTTGCAGGCTTCGACAATCTCTTCGTCCGTGGCGTCATCCCGGGCATAGAGCAGGTTTTCCCTGATGGTCCCGTTGAACAGATAGGTCTCCTGGGTTACCATGCCGATCTGGCTGCGCAGGAACGTCAGATCCAGTTGCCGCACATCCACCCCGTCAAAGCGGACACTGCCGCCGGTTACGCCGTAGAGTCTGGGGATCAGGTTGATCGTGGTGCTCTTGCCGGAACCGGAAGGACCGACAATCGCAATGCTGCGGCCTTCATCCAGGCGGAAGGAAATATCCTTCAGGATTTCCCGTTCCGGATCATAGTGGAAGAAAACATGGTCGAACTCGATGTTGCCCCGCGGATTGTCCAGGATCACCGCATCCGGCGCGTTCTGGATCTCCACCGGCATGTCATAGTATTCAAACAGTCTGGTAAACAGCGCCATCGAGCGGATCCAGTCGACCTGGATATTCAGCAGCGAATTCACCGGCCCGTACATCCGGCCCAGCAGCGCCACCAGCACCGTGATGTCACCGACGGTCAGGGAACTGTCATAATTCATGATCAGGATGCCGCCGACCAGATACAGCAGCATCGGGCCGATGCTGGAGAATGTGCTCATGGTCACCCGGAACCAGCGGCCGGCCATGCTTTCGCGGATATTCAGGTCAATCATCCGCTGATTCGCCGCTTCATATTTCTTGTATTCTTTCTCTTCCCGGTTGAACAGCTTCACCAACATCTGTCCGGAAACCGACAGGGTTTCATTCAGGATGCCGTTGATGGCATCGTTGCATTCCTGGGATTCGCGGGTCAGTTCCCATCTGGTGCGGCCGGCTTTGCGGGTCGGGATGGTGAACAGCGGCACGATGACAATGCCGATCAGAGCCAGAATCCAGTTCTTGCGGAACATGGCGATCAGGGCAATGACCAGTGTGATCGAATTGGAAAGAATGCTCGTAAAGGTACTGGTAATCACCTGCCGGACACCGTCAATGTCACTGGTCATGCGGGTGATGATATCCCCCTGGGAATTTGTGGTGAAGAAGCGCTGGGACATCTGCTGCAGATGCCGGAACATGGCATTGCGCATATCAAAGGTAATATGCTGGGCAATCCAGGTGTTCAGGTAGCTTTCCGCCACGCCGATCAGATTGGCCGACAGTGTCACCAGCAGCGACAGGATGATCAGCTTGATCAACTGGCTCAGATCCCTGCCGATCAGGCCCTCATCAATGATCCGGCCGGTCAGGATGGACGGATACAGTGACAGGGCCGAAGAAACGGCAATGCACAGCATTACCAGCAGAAGCTGTTTCCAGTACGGCCGCAGATATGAGAAGATCCGCCGGAGCAGATCCCCGGTGACTTTCGGACGGTTTGCCTTTTCTTCCTCAGTCAGAAAGCCGCCGCGGCCCATACGGCCCATGCCGGGTCCCATTGACATGATGATCCCTCCCTTCCCGCCTGTACCGCACGCAGCGGACAAAGCCGGATAACTTGTAAAAATAGTATCACATTCCTATTAGCAAAATAATCAGAACATAAAAAAGAAGAAGGATTCCTGCATCCTTCTTCCCTGTTTCCGTCAATGCAGGCCGGGTTACTCGCCGTCGTTGTCCCAGTCGGCGGTCCGGTCGATTTTCATCTCCCCGAGCGTACGGATCATATCCAGTGCCCAGCGTCTGCCTTCGGCACATTTGGCCCTGGTAAACGAGGTCAGCAGTTCAATGGCTGCCGGTTCATTCATGACCTTGAGCCGCCGGTAGGCTTCCTTGACATATTCCGCTTCCAGAATCCACTGGTCTTCCAGTTTTCTGGCCGCATCATGGACAACGGCATGGTTCTCCGCGTAGTTGGCTTCCACCAGGTACAGCAGGGTCTGATATGCCCAGTACGGGCGGTCCGGATCATAGCGGAAATCCTTCTCCGTGCAGCGGAAATGGGTCTTCTGGGCAGTATCCTCATCCAGCCAGTTGTAGCCCTCCGGAATCTCGCTGATCCCCATGAACCACGGGATATACGGGGCCACGCACGGTTTCGGGTTGGCCCGGTAAATCGTCGTCAGGCGCGGGTCGTCATCGAACAGGACGATCGAGCTTTCCAGCGTCATGCAGTTGCAGGGCGCAAAGTGCGCGAACACATGCGGGCTCTTCGTGCCGTTTTCGGTGATGTTGTAATCCTTGCCGTCAAAGTGGTTCTTCAGGACCTCACGGCATTCCTCCAGACCGATGTAGCGGGACGGTTTTTCCGAGAACTGCCGCAGCTGCTTCGGCTCGTGCCCCAGCAGGATCGGCCAGGCAGTATCCGCCCGGCGCCAGTCAAACTTCTTGTCCCCGCCTTCCTGGTAGGCCATGGCGAAGTCGAAATCGGACCAGTCATCCTTCTTTGCCGGGGTGTACCAGCCTTCATCGATCGCGTTCTGCACCAGGTTTTCCGACCAGTAGTAATTGGCATGCAGTTCATCCTTGAAATCCACTTCGCGGATGCTGTACCAGTTCGGCATGTAGTAGACTTCGTCATCCGGCACCCGCTTTGCGACCCAGTTATGGCCGCGCGGCACCTGTACAACCCACGCTTCGTCCTTGTCGGCGACATTGTAGATGCGGGCACTGTAATAACCGTATTTCTCCACCAGGGAACCGATGATCTTCACGGCTTCCCGGGCGCTTCTGGCCCGTTCCGCCGTCAGCCGGCGGATCCCGTAGCCCAGGCCGCCGCCCAGGCTTTCATCATCGTTTTTGCGGCACGGAACGGCCCGGTTCGAGCAGACCAGCACCCCGTGTTCGTTATAGAACAGGTCCGCGAACGCCTCCCCGCCCGGGGCCCGGACTTCTGACCAGTAATAGGCAAAGGTCTCCGGCACTTCCGGCACCACCGCGCTGCCGTCATCAAAGGTAATGGTTTCCCCCGGGGCGTGCTGCTTGCGCGGTACCAGGTAGGCCGCGGTCAGGCCATGGGGATCATCTTCATTATGGGCCACGATGACCCGGCCGGTGGTCGATACGTCACGGCCGATGATGATGGTGCTGCAGTTGGCGTTGAATTCTCTTGCTTTTTCGACAATCATATGGTTTTCCCCTTTATCTGTTTACAGAAAATCGCGCAGCAGACCGGCATAACCGGCCGGATCAGCAGCGACAAACCCGCCGTAGCCGAAGCCCGGCAGGTCAAGGATATGCGCGTCCGGATAAGCCGCCGCAGCTTCCCTGCGGCAGTGCGCTGCCGGATCCTGATCGGCAAACAGGAAGACCGTCCGTTTCTGCACATCCGCACTCAAGGCCGGATAGCGGAAATCAAAGCACGCCTCCAGCTGCGCCTTCACGCTGTCATCGCCGGTTTCCTTCAGCACCTTCAGCATGTTTTTGAACAGCTGGTCCTGGGCCGGCACCGGTGTCCCGATGATCTGTTTCAGGGCGTTGTGTTTCTTGACCAGCTGCAGGCCGCCTTCCTCATCCAGCCTGACCGCCTGGTGCACAAAGTCCATGAATTGGGACGTGATGCCCATGCGGAGCAGTTTATTGAAGTGGAAGAACAGGCCGCCGTCAAAGAAATTCCGGGTGGAAATATCCGGCTCCTGAGCCAGCATTTTCAGACCGACAACAGCGCCCAGTGAAATGCCGTACAGCAGGTCGGCATGCTCAAGGCCCGCCTGTTTCAGCAGTGCCAGTATGGCTGCGGCTTCCGTATCCGCGGAGCGGAAGACACCTTCCCCCTGCCCGTCATAGCGGACTGTATAAACCTGCCAGTCAGCCAGGGCATCCCGCAGTCCCGCAAGACTTTCCTCATCAGCGGCCAGCCCCGGCAGCAGCACTGCCACAGGCCCGGTTTCGTTTCCTGTTTTGATCAGTTTCATGGTTTCCTTCTTTCTAGCGGCGGATAATATGATCCGTCTTCAATCCGGCTGTTGTATAGGGTTCGGGATGATGCTCCGCGACCCCGACGGCCAGCACCGCCTCCAGCTTCAGCTCGGCCGGAAACGCGAGCAGTTCCCGCAGATATTCTTCCGTGCTGCGGCCGTCTTCGGCTTCCCGCATGCGGCCCTGGATCCAGCAGCTGCCAAGCCCCAGATAATCCGCCATCAGGTGCATATTGCCGAGGGCCAGGCTGCAGTCTTCCACCCAGGCATCGAACCGGTCATCCCCGAGCACGACAATGGCCGCTCCGGCTTTCTTCAGCATCCCGGCAGCGCCTTTGCGGCAGTGTGACATGCGTGCCAGCAGATCCCTGTCCGTCACCGGCAGAAAGCGCCAGGGATAGGCACCCCGGCTGCTGGGCACGGCACAGCCGGCCTGCAGGATCACTTCCAGCTGTTCCGCCGGCACCGCTTCCCCGGTAAAATTTCGGACGCTGCGTCGGTGCAGCATGATTTCCAGCAGATCATTCATCAGCGGACAAAATAGACCCGGCCTTCGCTGCGGGGTTTCGGTTCCGGATCTTCAGCCGGATAACCCAGGATCACGTTGCCGATGCCTTCGTAATCCCCTTCGATACCGAGCTTCTTCAGCAGATCCTTGCCGTATTCGGAGGCGAACTCTTCCTTCGCCCGGTGAATCCAGCAGCTGCCGACACCGATCTGGTAAGCGGCCTGCAGCATATTGCCGATCATCAGCGCCCCGTCATAGACGTGGGTCGGAATGGCCTTGTCAGCCAGCACAACCAGCACGGCCGGGGCCCCGTAGAACGGATCCGTGCCCGGACGGCCCATGATTTCCGCATTCATGGCAGCCAGTTCATCCCGGACTTTCCTGTCGGTAACTGCAATGACAATCGGTGACTGGCGGCCCATGCCGCTGGCCGCGTAGAGACCTGCTTCAATGATTGTCTGAATGTCTTCTTCTCTGACCGGCTCCGGTTTATAGGCGCGGATGCTGCGTCTGGCAAGCAGATTGCTGATTTTTTCATTCATATTGGCATTACCTCCTGCAGGATTATTTTATCATGTAATTAAGCTGACGCTTTTTTTCATGCAAATTTATCCTGCCGGCAGCTGATAAAGGCTATATTTCCGGCAGAAACAGCTGTGGAAAACATCGTTTTCACGCCCGTACGCCACCGGAAAACCCTCACTGGCCGCAGCCGCATCCGGCAGAAAAAAATGCGGAAAATCCCCGCATTTTTCCCTTTGTTGTTTTTGCAACAATCTTGTGAAATTACTGATTTTATTCGCTGATGACCATCTCGGAATTATCCTTGTCCAGGATGGTCTTTTCCACCTTGGCGTGGAGATATTTTTCGGCATTTTCCTGCACAAAATCCATTAAAGCCTTCAGGTCATCCACACGTTCCGGTTCCAGATTCTCAATAATCATGAACGCGTTTCTGGTCTGGCCTGTGATCATGGTCCGCTGACCGTCGCGCC
>JAFOIT010000023.1 GCA_017420585.1 Solobacterium sp. | reverse complement strand
TTTGCCAAATCAGTTATCGAATTACACCACATATATAATGGGCGGTCAATCAAATCAAACATCAAAACTGATACGATTTTACTATTATGATACTTCAGGGTATTTTTTCAACACAGGAACAGACAGTCCAATAACTGATATTTATGTTGAATGGGGTTACGTAAGACCATATTGCCCTGTTTCCTGATATAGATTTATATTGGTTCTTCACATCAGAACGCTAAACCCATATAATCATGAAAATCAGCAGAAATAATGAAACTATGATGAAACAGAAATGCTCAGAATACATTGTCAGGCTCATTTGTATGCTGATTGTTTTGTTTCCTGCCGGCTGTGCAATGCAGGAAGCCGATACATCGCCAATGGACAAATTGATCGAAGCAACTGCGGAGAATATGGTGTATAAAATCAGGTTTGATTATGAAGAGAGCTGTGCGCTCCATTCTCAAAAATGCTTTTCAGACTGGCTGCCGTCATATCTGAATCCTGCGGACGCTGATACGGCAAGTGAAGCAAAATTCCGTGAGCAGAATAATCATTTCGGCTGTGAAATGATCCGGGCATTGCAGGCTTCACTTTTGAATGCAGAGGTCAAAGAAAGTGAAAATGCTGCCACCGACGAAGGCCAGCTCAGTTACATGGTAAGGAATCAGGCTGGAATCACCGGGTATTTTTATCGGGATGGCCAGATGAAAATCCTGCTTGGGGAAGACAGATATGTGTATGAAATAACTTCAGAGGCATATACGGCTCTTCTGGAAGAAATTGATCATTATGAACCTTATGGTTATTACTACATGGATCAATCGATATACCGGTATCTTGATGTGAAGGATTACGATCTTGTGAAGCAGATCTCATTGAGCACCTTTCTGCATGATGTTCAGGACGGAATGTCCGGCATCGTTCTGTTCAATGATCCGTCAGCGGGCAGCGAAAGACAGGAAGCAGTTCGAATAATCTGCCAATTAATTTCAGAACAGGAACAGGAAATCAATTATATTGACATGAGAAACAGTTGTGTGGACATATCCTGTTCTGTTGATCTGGAAGAGGATTCTGAACAAACTGCAGAATTCATGAAAGAAATGCATTTAGTTCTGTCACCGGTATTACCGAAAGATGATAAAGGCGATGCAGTATTATTCCTGCCTCTGATCGTATCCATAAAAGATGGGCATGTCATGAATGGGTATGCATTTTCGCGCGATGACTGGACAATCGATGAAACAGAACAGTACAGCGAAACAGCAATTCAGGAAATGGAAGAACTCTTTCGGCAGATTATTGCTGCCGTGGAAGATTAAACATAATGCAAAAAACTGGCGGAACAGCCCCGGACAGTGTATAAATGACTAGCAGGTACTGCAAACAGCCGTGTATGAGAAGATCTGAGATCAGCGGCGGGAACATGTTCCTGTAAATGCAAGAAGAGAGGTGTCGAGCACATGAAAGAACTGACCATGTTTTACCTGGATGACTGCGGCTACTGCCACAAAGCCCACAAGGCTCTGGATGAGCTGATGGCAGAAAAGCCGGCATACCAGGATATCAAAATCACCAAGATCGAAGAAAATGAGCACATGGATATCGCTGAACAGTATGACTACTATGCCGTACCGAGTTTCTTTGACGGGAAGAAAAAGCTCTTCGAAGCGCATCTCTACATGAGCTACGAAGACATCCGCGAGGAAGTGCGTAAAGTACTGGATTACGCACTGGCTGACTGAGGCAGAAAAAAACGGAGTTCTTTACAGCTCCGTTTTTGTTTTGGTTCTGGCTTTTGCCCAGGCGGTTTCGGCAGTGACACCGTCCAGGGCGGCCAGCTTCCCGGCCAGGTCCAGGATGACCGCTTCCGGGGCATCCACGGCCACGCTGATCAGGGACAGCTTCTTTTCCCGGTACGGCAGGCCCATGCGGCCGATGATGTGGGCGCTGAAGGTGTGCAGGATTTCGTTCAGTTCCCGGACGGAAGCCGGGTTCTCGACGACGATGGCGATAACGGCAATTCTGTTTTCTTCCATGGGTATACCTCCTACAGACACATCATAGCATGAACTACAGGGTTTTCCGATAGAGCAGGAAAGAGTAGATCATCGGCACGAACGCGGCTGCGAAGATGCTCACAAACAGCGCCGGGGCGGTATATTTATCCGGCAGCAGGAGGCTGGCCAGCATGATGAATCCCGCGAGCATGAACATGTACCCGCCCAGCCGGTGGGTTTTGTTCCAGTTCTCCGGATCGGCCAGGGTCCAGGGGATCTTGATGCCGACGGTCATGTTCTGACGGACTTTCGGCATGTAGTTGCCGATGACAATGAACATGAAGCCGAGCAGGCTCCGGGTCAGCAGGCTGATGTTGATGTCATAGCCCAGCGCAATGCCGTAGACACCGGAAAAAATGACATTCGAAATCAGCGGGACAAGCCAGAGCACCAGCCGGTACATGCGGTCGCTGACGCCTTTTTCCTTCGGGTCATAAGCCGTTACCGTGGCGCAGAGCAGGTGGATGGCCAGCAGGAACAGCGGCAGGGCAAATACGGTAAATGTACGGGAAGACCAGCTGTCCGGTTCGCCGTTGAAGCCGAAATGCGTCGGGATCTGCTCCGGCAGCCGGTTCCACAGCAGCACACCGGCCAGCACCGGCAGCAGGATCAGCACAGATGTCAGGATGATTGTATTCCGTTCAGCTTTCAGTTTTCTCATCGGATGAATCTCCTTTCAGTTCGGACAGCCACAGCATGATTTCTTCCAGTACGGAAGTGTTGAGTTCGTAGTAGATATACGTGCCTTCCCGGGTCTCGAAGATCAGGTCGGCTTTTTTCAGTATGCTCAGATGGTAGGAAATAGTTGCCCCGGTCATGGCAAAGTTGGAAGCGATCTCCCCGGCAGAAAGCCGGCCCTGCTTGAGCAGCTGCAGGATTTCCCGGCGGACCGGGTCGGATAATGCCTTGAAGGTATCCGCAAAACTCATACTTTCGCCTCCTTTGTCATCAGGTACAGGTAGTACAGCGCCAGCAGAAGCATCGGCAGGCCGGCCAGGAAGCCGTTGGGGGACGGTCCGAGCAGGACGTGCCGCCCCTGGATCACAGCCGGTTTCTGGAACAGGATGGGCAGGCCGCTGACAGCGTTGACGGCCCCGTGCAGCAGGGCGCAGGGCCAGATACTGCCGGTTTTTTCAAACAGCCGGCTGGCAATGACCCCGATGCTGAAGCAGAAGAAACTCATGGCCAGGATGCCGCCCCACGGATAACCGGGATAACGGAGCCCGTAGTTATGCCCGAGCATGTTGATCGGGGTGTGCCACAGGCCCCAGATCAGGCCGGCAATCAGATGGGTCTGCAGGGGTGTGAATTTTTTCCGCAGTTCCGGTACCATGTATCCCCGCCAGCCCAGTTCTTCCCCAACGGCCAACAGGCTGTTGATGACCGGGGCTATGGTGACTGCCTGGGCGGCCTGGATCAGGACCAGCTGCAGCGGGGTGATTCCGGCGTCCATATCCTGCATGGCCATCAGTGAGGCCATGTAGGTCAGCTTCGGGTCAAATTCACCCGGGAAGAGCGCAAAATAGATCAGCCCGCCGAGGACGGTCACCAACGCCGGCAGGAACCACGCGATGATGTAGTATATGCCATTGCCCCGGGCATGCAGCTTCAGCATGTCCCGCCAGTTCGTCTGCCGCTTCAGGATCAGGCCAATCAGCAGAACGGACAGGGCCGGGAAATACATGGCGGCAGCGGAAGTGAGCTGCAGGCCGGTATTCAGCGGCAGCGGCAGCAGCGGCAGGACAACAATCCACAGGCTCCACGACAGTCCGAAGACCAGGGCCAGATAAAGCAAGAACTGTTTTCTTTTCATATTTAGAAATTCCTCTAAATACAAAATAGCACGTTGTCAAAGGATTGCAAGTAAATATTTAGAAATTATTCGAAATATATTCCTGTATGACCGAATCGGTTATCCGGCCAGCATAAAAAGTAATACTTAATACCGGAGCAATTATATATATTTATAGTTGTTAGACAATAGAGTATTATTTGTATGGATATGGTTTTAAAGTTTGACAATTGATCATCG
>JAFOIT010000215.1 GCA_017420585.1 Solobacterium sp. | reverse complement strand
CTTCCGGGCTTTGACTTCCTGTATTCCATCAAGGCCAATCCGTTTGTGCCGGTTGTAAAGACCATTGCCGGTCACGGCTTCGGCGCGGACGCGGCATCCTGGCGTGAGGTGGAGGAAAGCCTGGCCTGCGGGATGAAAAAGGAAGATATCTATTACTCCTGTCCGGGCAAGAGTGAAAAGGACCTGCGCAATGCCTGGGGCAAATGCGTCCTGGTGGCGGACAGCCTGAATGAGCTGAAGCTGATCCAGAAGATCGCGGCGGAAAAGGGCGAAAAGGTCACCGTCGGCCTGCGCGTCCATCCGCTGTATGTCATGGGTTCCGGCAGTCCGGGCCCCAGCAAGTTCGGCGTGGACCTCGAACAGCTGGATGAACTGAAGAAGGTCATCGCAGCGTGCCCGGATGTGCGGATTGCCGGCATGCATGTGCATCTGCGCTCCCAGGTGCTGGACGCTGAGACGATCGGCCAGTATTACATTGATACGATGAAGACTGCGGTCATGCTCAGGGAAGAATGCGGGGCAGACATGGAGTTTGTCAATTTCGGCTCCGGCATCGGCACGGTCTATGACCATGTCAGGGAAACACCGGTGGATCTGGCGAAGCTGCGGGAAAAGAGCGCGGAACTGATGGACCTCAACAAGGACCTGAAGGCCAGGCTGCTGATTGAGACAGGCCGGTTTGTCGTCTGCCATGCCGGGACATACTACACCAGCGTGGTGGACAAGAAGACATCCCATGGCGTGACCTACCTGATCGTGCCCAACGGCATGAACTCCTTCCTGCGGCCGGCGATCGCGAGCCTGGTGAACAATGTGGCCAAGGGCCAGCCGGTGCCGGGCATGGAACCGCTGTACACCAACAGCAACGAGTTTGAAGTGAAAGTGCTCAATGACTGCGCGGAACAGGAGACCGTCAGCGTGGTCGGCAGCCTGTGCACAGCCCTGGATGTCATTAAAAACAATGTCACGATGAACAAGGCGGAAATCGGGGATATCGTTGCCGTCACCAATGCCGGCAGCTATGCCTTCCCGCTGTCGCCGCAGTTCTTCTCCAGCCACAGTATCCCGGAACAGTATCTGAAGACAGATACCGGATACGAAACAGAATAACAACGAAAACCCGGATCCGGGTTTTCTTAATAAGACTGCTATGAAATACGTACAGTACGGGGAAACCGAAACCGAATACCTGAAACGGAAAGACAAACGGCTGGCAGAGGTCATAGACCGCATCGGGCATATCGACCGGCCCATGGATGATGACCTGTACAGTTCGGTCGTGCACCATATCATCGGCCAGCAGATCTCTTCGGCAGCCCAGAAAACCATCTGGAACCGCCTGCGGGAAAAACTGGGCGAGGTGACGCCGGAGAGGATGCATACGCTCAGCCGGGAAGAACTGCAGGCCTGCGGGATGACGTTCCGGAAAGCAGAGTATATTCTCGACTTTACGGACCAGGTTGTCAGCGGGCAGTTTGACCTGGCCGCGGTGGCAGCCATGGACGACGCGGAAGCGATCGCGGCCCTCAGCAGGCTGAAGGGGATCGGCGTATGGACGGCGGAGATGATCCTGCTGTTCGCGCTGGGCCGGAAGAATATCTTTGCGTATGATGACCTGGCCGTGCAGCGGGGCCTGCGCATGGTCTATCACCACCGGAAGATTGACCGGAAGCTGTTTGAGAAATACCGGCGCAGGTTCTCACCGTACTGCTCGGTTGCCAGCCTGTACTTCTGGAAAGCCGCCGCCGGCGCGCTGCCGGAACTGAAAGATTACGCACCGAAAAAGAAACAGGGGAAATGATATGAAGGAACTGGAAACGAATCGTCTGAAACTGCGGAAACTGCAGGCCTCGGATGCGGCAGCCATCTTCAGCAACTGGGCAAGCGACCCGGAAGTGACCCGCTGGCTCACCTGGAACCCGCATGACTCCGTGCAGGTCACGGAAGCGGTGCTGGCCGGCTGGCTGCGGGAATATGAGGATGCGCGCACATACCGCTGGGGCATTGAGGAAAAGGAAACGGGGACCCTGACCGGCATGATTGACGTGGTCAGCTGGCAGGATGATTTCCCGGTGATCGGCTATGTGCTCGGGAAGGCCTGGTGGAACCGGGGCTACATGACCGAAGCCTGCCGGGCCGTAACGGATTATCTGTTTGCGGAGGGGTTCGAAAAGATCCTCATCGAAGCAGACGCGCGCAATTCGGCCAGCCGGGAAGTGATCCGCAAGACGGGTTTTATCTATGATTATTCCGAAAAGCGGGTGCTCTCCGCCGCCAAACCGGAGGAAGTCACGGTCAACTGCTACAAGATGAAAAGCAACCTGCGCCGGCCGGCAGACAGGTGAAGATCAGACAGCGGTTTCTGATTATATGAATTGACATAAAAGAAACGAATGGCGTATACCTTTTATGCTGCGTCTGTGCAGCGGTGGGAATTATATGCTTAATCTGATCCGTAAATATCATCTGGCCCTGTTCTATATCGTCTATGCCTGTTTTGCCATGTGCTCCAATTTTGTCCATCCGGTCACACCGGCCTTCCTGCAGATGATCAACTGCTCGAGTTCGATGTTCGGCTTCGCGTTCGCGGCCATGGCCCTGGGCCAGTTCATTACCAGTGCCCTGTGGGGCCGGCTGGGCGACCGCATGGGATATGCCCGTTCCATGGTGTACGGGTATCTCGGCTATGGTTTGTCCGCAATCATCTTTTCCCTGGCGAAGAGCTGGCACCTGGTGGTCCTGGGCCGGTTTATCGGCGGCCTGACCGTCAGTGCCACCCAGGTCGGCTCGATGGCCTACCTGACCAGCATGCGGGGCGCCACCTCTGAGGAGAAGTCGAAGCTGCTGGTCATGCACGCTTCCCTGACGAGTATCGGCGGGGCGTTCGGTTTCCTGATCGGCGGCCTGATCGGGGATATCAATCTGTATTACTCGTTCTACAGCCAGGCCGGGGTCCTGCTGGTGCTGGCCCTGACAACATTCTTCTTCATCCGGGAACACGAAGGGTTTGAGAAGAGCAGTGAGAAACTGACCGTCCGGGATGTCAACCCGTTCACCTCGATTATCGACAGTTCGAAGCTGGTCAACATCGCCATTACGGTCTTCCTGGTCTCGGCGTTCCTGTCCATGTTCTCGTCGACGGGCTTCGACCAGAACTTCAATTACTTCCTGCGGGCCAAGTTCAACTTTGCGCCGTCTTCCTCCGGCATGTTCAAGGCGGTGGTCGGCGTGGTGTCGCTGGTCATGAACATGACGGTTTCCATGTGGATTGTGCGCCGGATGAATATCTCGAAGGGCCTGGCCGGGTCACTGGCCCTGTCCGGGCTGGCGATCATCGCGATGGTGCTGGCAGGCTCCACAACCGGTGTGCTGGCCTTTGCGCTGATGTACTATGCCTTCTACGCGATCTACCTGCCCCTGCAGCAGTCCGTCATGCTGAAAAACGATGATGAGTCATCCAAGGGGGCGGTAGCCGGTCTCTACAACACGGCAAGAAGCCTCGGCATGATGCTGGGGCCGACCTTTGCGGGCCTGCTGTTTGACATCAACCCGGACTACGCGTTCCTGACCTTCGGGGCCCTGCTCATCGCGGCTGCGGTGTTCACAATGATCAACTACCGGCAGCTCAGGGCCCGGGGCGTCTATACAAAATAAAGGATGAACAGGAGGGAAACTTTCTGTTTTTTTCTGCCGGGTGATCTGCTTGAAAAGACATGTCCGGCATAGAATAATATAACCAGATGAAATATATCGTTTCGAAAGAAGAAGGAAAGGCATACCTGCAGCTGTACCGGCAGATCCGGGAGGATATTACCGGCGGGGTCCTGCCCCACGGCAGCCGGCTGCCCTCGAAGCGGCTGCTGGCTGAGGAAACCGGGGTCAGCGTGATCACGGTCCAGCATGCCTACAATATCCTTGCGGATGAAGGCTATGTCGAGGCCAGGGAACGCAGCGGGGTTTTTGTCACGTACCGCCCGAAGGACACGTTCTCCGTCGCCTCGGCCCGGCAGATGACTGCGGTCAGCCGGCCGCAGGGCCGGGATGAGGATGAGGCGTTTCCTTTCTCTGTCTTTGCCCGCACGATGCGCAAGGTCATTTCCGTCTATGACGAAAGAATCATGGACCGCAGCCCGGAATACGGCACGATGGAACTGCGGCAGGCCCTGGCCGGGTATCTGGCCCGCAGCCGCGGTTTCTATGTCAGCCCGGATCAAATCGTCATCGGCTCCGGTTCGGAATACATGTACGGCATCATCATCCAGATGTTCGGCCGCAGCCGGATCTATGGCCTGGAAAGCCCGTCCTTTGCGAAGATCGAGCAGGTCTACAAGGGCAACGGGGCCCGGATCGATTTCCTGAAGATGGGACCGGACGGGGTGCTGACCAGCGAACTGGAACGCACGCCAGCCTCGGTGCTGCACGTGACCCCGTACAACAGCTATCCGACCGG
>JAFOIT010000214.1 GCA_017420585.1 Solobacterium sp. | reverse complement strand
GTCTTGATCAGTGTCGACTTGCCCGCACCGTTTTCTCCGACCAGGGCCAGTGTCTCCCCTTCATAGACATCGAGTGAAACGTCATTCAGGGCCAGTACACCGGGATACTGTTTGGAGATATTTTTCAATGACAGTAATACTGAACTCACAGGGCTCACTCCTTCACTTCTCGTAATTTTTTCAGAAGCCCGGAATCCTTATCTGACCCGGGCTTCTGCTGGATATATGCAAATTGTTTTCAGATTTTATGGAGAATGATTATTCAAGCAGCCAGTCAGCAGCGTCTTCCTGCCAGACCATAACCGGCTCGAAGTAGTGCTTGATCAGTGTTTCATCTGCCTTCTGCTCATCGGTGTATTCATAGCCGTTTTCAACATATTCAACTGCCCGCATGATGACGTTCAGCAGTTCTTCACCGCAGTTTGTGCTGACCGAACCCTTCAGGATATCGCCGTTCATCATAGCCTGGATTTCTTCCTGGGAAGCATCGAAGCCGAACAGTGCACCATCCCAGTTCGCACCCTTGAGCGCTTCATAGGCACCGACGTCAGAGCCGCCGTTCCACATGACGCAGACATTCATATCCGGCAGACCGGAGAGCAGGTCTTCAGCAGCCTTCATGCCGCCTTCAGCGTTACCCGGCTGGGTTTCAACCTGGAGCTTGACGCCGCCGTTGTTGATGTTCTCGTTGATGCCGTCGGCAATACCCATGGCTCTGTACTTGAAGGTTTCATTGGATTCTCTGTTGCCCAGACCGATGATGGCTTCGCCTTCAACGTTCTCATTGCACCAGTTGGCAACGATTTCACCCAGATAGTAGCCGGCGTCGTAGTTGTCCAGAGTCAGGACAAATGTGTCTTTGTCGGCATAGATTTCGGAGTCGTATTCAATGACGCAGATGCCTGCTTCCAGCATTTCATCCAGCTTGGAGGCGAAGGCATCCGGAGCCTGGTTGACCTGGAACAGAATGATGTTGCAGCCAGAGTTGATGAAGTTTTCCAGCGTGTTGACAGCATTGTCGGAAGTCAGAGTGACGCTGGTGTAGTCCCAGCCGTTTTCGTCAGCTGCCTTCTGGATCTTGGCAGATGCGTCAACGAAGATTGCGTTGGTTGTCCAGCTGGAGACTGCCAGACCAATCTTGATTTTTTCAGAAGCTTCTGGTTCTGCTGTGCTGCTGGATCCTGATGCGGAAGATGAGCCTGAACTGCACGCTGCCAGAGACAGGGCAAGAACAGAGGCTGCGACCAAACGTAATGCCTTTTTCATTTTCTTTCCTCCTAACATTCACGTCGTTCTCTAAACGGATGTTCATTATTTCACAACTTTTTTAATCCGTTTATTTAACTGTCTTCATATTATCATCAAGACTAACAAAGTCAAGCGTTATTTAGAAAATTTATTAATCAAATTAAAAAAGTCTGTTTTTATGTTACAGACTTTATTGATTTGTAATGCAATTTTATGTTTTTACACAAGCGAAGAAATGAACTTTTCGATGAAATAGTTCGCCGCTCCTACGCCGGCTGCTTCCAGCCCGTGCTTGCCGCAGGTGATCTTGATCTGGGTTTCCGGATACAGATGATCCATCTTCTGCAGCTTTCTGTCAATATCCGGCAGATATGGCTTCAGATATGTGCCGAGATAGCCGCCCAGAACGATATCGGTATTGTACATCATGCGGACATTGTAGATCAGCAGGGTCAGATCATCGAGGAAACGGTCAAAGAATTCACAGTATCCCTCTTCCCCTTCTTCGAGCTTTTTAAAGAAGTCCCAGTATACACTGCCGCAGAATTCCTCCAGCCGGTCTGAAGACAGATAGCACCAGGCATGTCCCTTCCCGCCGCAGTAACAGACTTTATCATCTTCCGGATGCAGGCAGACATGGCCGAATTCACCCGCAAAACCATCCTTGCCGGCCTGAATTTCGCCGTCATGCACAATGGCACCGCCGACCGTCCGGCTGAGCATCAGATACACAAAATCATTTTCTGCTTTATTGGAATAGCACTCCGACATGCAGGACGCATTGCCGTCATTCAGGAACAGGCACGGATATTCATCGGTCAATGTGGGGGTGGCAATAACCCTGCGGTCATCCAGCATATGGCTCTTGAACGATGTCTGATCCGGACTGATGAGGCCCTGCAGGGAGATGCCGACCCCGGTAACCGTTGCCGGATCAATGCCGAAGCGCTCTGCCATGTCCGCCCGGTACTTGGCAATATACTGAATATATTCACGATCATCGGAGAATTCCTTGCGGATCCGCTCCGTCGCAATGATTTCCCCGCACAGATTGACGATCACGAAGATGACATGACCCCGGGATATTTCAATGCCGCAGGCATGGACAGCATCCTTGCAGATCTGGTATTTGGCCGCCCGCCGGCCGCCGCTGGACGCCTGCATGCCGGTCGTCTCCAGCAGGCCCTGTTCCAGCAGTTCATCCACAATAAAACTGACGGTCGGAGAGCTCAGCCGCAGATCCATGGCAATCTGTGGCTTGGTGCATTCACCGGTCTGCAGGATATAGCGCAGGATACTCTGTTTGTTTGCCTTCCGGACTTCGGAAGAATTCAGTTTCACCATAAAAAGTTCCTCATTTTATCTTTCTGAATTGATTATAATCTAAAAATTAAGTGCAAACGCACTTAATTTTCATAACTGTTTGTTAAATGATTTTTTAAACTCAGTCAGCCAGTGAACCGAACGGATCCCACGGATCCAGCACGGCCGGCTTCTGCTTCAGGATCTTCTTCTGTTCCTTTGTCAGGTACTTTTTATTGACAACCGCTTCATAGACATACTTGTCAAACCAGGTATCCGTGCAGATATAATAGCCGTCATTGGCCACTTTCTCACCCCAGGAATTCTCGATCTTCCAGCGGTTGGGCTTGTCGTCGACCAGGTTGACGCCGGTGAAGACCATGGCATGGTTCATCGCGCTGTGGCGGGTATCCAGCATGTCTTCCTTGCTCATCTCCAGGTGCATGTCCAGGGTGTGCTCGTAATCGAACTGCTTGTCATCCCAGAGACCGGTTTCCCGGTTGCCGTCCTTGCCGCAGTCACAGCCGAACCAGACCGGCTCGCCGGCCTTCAGCTGTTTCAGGATCAGTTCCTTGAACTCATCCAGCGGCAGGTTCAGGAAGGAAATCGGATTGCCGGATACCACATTGCCGAGATACCGCACCGTATACATCTGATGGTACGGCTTGTCGGCCGTCGGGGCATGGATGAAGCCGACATAGTCATCCAGGTCGACCTGCAGATACTTTTCATACAGCTCTGCCGGGGTCACGTCATAGACAGCGTGGTATTTTTTCCTGCTGTCGCAGTATTCAAACGTGAACTTCTCCGGCGGCAGGCCGAAGCAGTCACAGATCAGCCCGTAGCATTCCTGCAGGCATTCCTTCTTCAGCCCGGCGACAGCCTTGCCATCCCCGGCCGCATGGGCTTTTTTCACATCGGCCGCAAATTTCCGCAGCCGTCCGTTCAGGATACCGTTCATGGCTCTGGTATGGGAGGACTGCCAGGTTTCCGTCATGGCCGTCTTCGGGCACAGTCCATACTTCTTGACCAGGGAAACAAACATGTCCCACTGGCCGCCGTCCCCGACCGCCGTCTCAAGCAGCCAGCGCATGACCTCACTGTTCATGGGCGTATCGATTTCCTGCAGGACCGCTTCCATGAAGAAATTCACTTTTTCCAGCTTGTCATAGAAGGCGATATAGTTCTGGGAGAACTCAAATTTGTCAATGTGATACTTCTTTGCCATCATTTCCCG
>JAFOIT010000213.1 GCA_017420585.1 Solobacterium sp. | reverse complement strand
GAAGGCCGGATCGAGCTCCGGATGGGTCACCGCCATCAGAGCCTTATAACCGATATAGGCCCCGTAGGCATTCCAGTGGATGTCCTGGCGGTAATAGGTCTGCCCGTTCTCCGATGCCCGGCGCAGTTCCGCCAGCGGGTAAATATAGCGGTCATACCCGTGCTCATCCTGCAGCCAGCCGATGAAATCCGCCAGGCGGCTCTGCGGCCGGTACTGCTTCAGATAGCCCGGCAGGTATTCCGGATAGACGCTTTCCTTGTTCGGTCCGGCAAAGTAGTACAGTTCCATGCCGTAGTCCTGCAAGGTTTTTTCATTTTCAGCCAGCACGGCATACATCTCTTCCCGGGCTGTTTCATCATAGGTGCTGATACCCTGCGCTTCCTTCAGCGGGTTGCCGTCTTCTTCCGCCTGGTAGAACAGCCAGACATGGGCCCGGTCCGGATCCGGCTTCCCGACCAGCACCCGCTCATCCACCGCCTCGCCGAGCAGCAGATAATTGGCATTGCTCCAGAGTTTCTTGAGGGCCGAGCGGAACGGCACATGGTCGTTGTAATATGCCGCGAAGGCATCCGGCAGATCCGGCAGCGACGCTTCGGTAACCGTTGAAAATTCCGTCAGCTGACGGTTTTCACCGGTATCCTCGGCCGGGGTCCGGACAAAAGGATACAGCAGCCAGGGCACCGTAATCATCCCGGTAAATATAACTGTCATCAGTTTATCGGCGGTTCTGCTCATCCGGACTCCTTCCTAGAACTGGGCATAGATAAAAGACTGGAACGTGCCGCTCACCATGCCCATGATGCTCAGCGCCAGCAGAATGACAACGATGAAATTTACCGCATGATCCCGGCCGGAAGACTTCTTCCCGGACAGCCGGGAAAGACCTTCCTGCAGGAAACCGCTGCCGGCAAAGCCCAGGAACATCAGCAGGATGACCTTCGGCTGCAGCAGCTGCGCGGCGGTCAAAGTGCCTGTACACGGCAGGAACATCTTCCGGTAATATGCCAGGGCAGCCGCGGCATTTTCCGCCCGGAACAGCACCCACCCCATCAGTACGGCAAAACCGGCATAGAAACGGCCGGCAAGCTGGGATTTCTCCAGCAGGTGCAGCAAGCCCATGCGTTCGATGACGACCAGCACACCATTCAGCACACCCCACAGCAGGTAGTTCATGCCCGTGCCATGCCAGATCCCGGTTGCCAGGAACACCATCATCAGATTGAAATATGTCCGGGCCTGTCCTTTGCGGTTGCCGCCCAGCGGAATATAGAGATACTGCCGGAACCACGTCCCCAGGGAGATGTGCCAGCGCCGCCAGAATTCGGTAATGGAACCCGAAAGATACGGATAATCGAAATTCTTCTTCAGTTCAATGCCCAGCATCCGGCTGATCCCCAGGGCCATGTCCGAATAGCCGCTGAAATCATAGTAGATCTGCAGCATATAGCATAATGCCCCCACCCAGGCAGCCCCGGTTGTCAGGGCCGCGATATCCCCGAAGACCCGCTTCACCACCAGTGCCAGGACATCTGCAATCAGCACTTTCTTGCCCAGCCCGAAGGCGTACTGCCGCACACCCCCGGCAAACTGCTCCGCAGCAAACTGTTTCTCTTCGCTGACAGCAGCCGAAAAATCACGGGCAGAGGCAATCGGGCCCATGAGCAGCTTCGGGAAAAAGGCGATATAAATTATGAAATCAGCCGGGCTGACGGGAAATTCCGTCTGTCCCCGGTAGAGATCCATCAGGAAAGAGACCAGTGAGAAGGAAATAAACGATATGCCGGCCGGCACCAGCAGCCAGGGCTTTGACCCATCCATGAGCGGCGCATAGCGGCAGAAGACCAGCATGCCAAGGCTCAGGACAACACCCGCACCCAGCCAGGCCCTCCGGCTGTTTCCCGCGGCTTTTGCCATCTGCCGGGCCAGACCGTAAATGACCAGGCAGACCGCCAGCACGATGATGACATGATACGGATCATTCCAGGCCCAGTAAAAAAGACTCAGTCCGAGCAGAGCCGCCTTTCTTCCCCGCCCGTGACACAGCCAGTAGACAGCCAGGCACAGCGGCAGGAACAGCCACAGAAACAGCATGGAATTAAAACTCATCGATATCCGTTCCTTCTTCCGGTATTTACATATTCTAGCATATGCCCGTTTTCCCCTGCAGACAAAAAAAGAATGCCCCTTTCGGAGCATTCCTTGTTCAGATTCAGATCTTGTTGTCGCAGCCGAGAACATCAACGATCTTGTGCTTGACCAGTTCCTTGATGTTGGCCCGGGCCGGCTTCAAGTACTGACGCGGGTCAAAATCAGCCGGGTAGTCATGGAAATGCTTGCGGATCGTACCGGTCATCGCCAGACGCAGGTCAGAGTCGATGTTGATCTTGCAGACCGCCATGGCAGCAGCCTTGCGCAGCTGTTCTTCCGGAACACCGACAGCATCAGGCATGTTGCCGCCGTTCTCATTGATCATCTTGACATATTCCTGCGGAACGGAGCTGGAGCCGTGCAGAACGATCGGGAAGCCCGGCAGACGTCTGGAAACTTCTTCCAGGATGTCAAACCGCAGCGGCGGCGGTACCAGGATGCCTTCTTCGTTTCTTGTGCACTGTTCCGGCTTGAACTTATAAGCACCATGGCTTGTACCGATGGCAATGGCCAGGGAATCGCAGCCGGTTCTTCTGACAAATTCTTCAACGTCTTCCGGACGGGTATAGGAAGAATCTTCGGCCTTAACCTTGACATCATCCTCGACACCGGCCAGAGTACCGAGTTCTGCTTCTACAACAACACCATGGGCATGCGCATATTCAACAACCTGCTTGGTGATGGCGATATTCTCTTCAAACGGCTTGGAGGAAGCGTCGATCATAACGGATGTGAAACCGTCATCGATGCAGGACTTGCAGGTTTCAAAACTGTCACCATGGTCCAGATGCAGACAGATCGGCAGACCTGTTTCGATCTCGGCAGCTTCTACCAGCTTTACCAGATATGTACGGTTGGCATAGGCACGTGCGCCTTTGGAAACCTGCAGGATAACCGGGGCATTGCATTCCCTGGCAGCTTCAGTAATACCCTGAATGATTTCCATGTTGTTGACATTGAAAGCACCAATGGCATAGCCGCCCTTGTACGCTTTCTCAAACATTTCTTTTGATGTTACGAGTGGCATAATATCAAATCTCCTTTTCACTGCCCTATATTATAAGCCTTTCCGTTCCATTTGAACATCTGCATATTGATTTTATCTGCAGTTCTGTTATTATTATTAAGCCTGATGCCGCTTTAGTATAATGGCAATACGCAGCAATGGTAATGCTGAACTGGCAGTTCAATTCTGCCAAGCGGCACCATGAAGTCAAAAATCCGCATAGCTATG
>JAFOIT010000212.1 GCA_017420585.1 Solobacterium sp. | reverse complement strand
GGACACAAATAGTATCAATCCAGTATCAAGAGCAGTATGGACGGGCAAAAAAGCCTGTATTCATGCGGGTTTTCGCCGTTTCGAGCGTCATTCCCACTCAATTGTAGCAACCGGTTTATCGGAAATGTCCCAGAGAACGCGGTTGACTCCCGGCACGTTTTCTATGACACGGTCACGGATTCTGCACAGCATGTCAAACGGAATCTCCACAGCCTTTGCAGTAACCGCATCAACAGTGGAAATTGCCCTGATGATGACCGGCCAGCCCATATAACGCATATTGTCCTTGATGCCGGTGGACTTGAAATCCGGGATGACTGCAAAATACTGCCATGGCAGCGGATCCAGCCCGGCTATCTCATCCCTGACTATCGCATCTGCTTCCCGAAGCGCTTCCAGACGGTCACGGGTGATGGCGCCGACACAGCGCACCCCCAGGCCCGGGCCCGGGAACGGCTGCCGGAAGACCATGCTGTCAGGCAGGCCGAGCTGCTTGCCGACCATGCGGACTTCATCCTTGTACAGGAACTTGACCGGTTCCACCAGTTCCATGTTCATCTCAGCCGGCAGGCCGCCGACGTTGTGATGCGACTTAACCGGGCCGCTTTCCAGGATATCCGGGTAAATCGTGCCCTGGGCCAGGAAATGGATACCGTCCAGCTTGCGGGCTTCTTCCTCAAACACCTTGATGAATTCGGCGCCGATAATCTTGCGCTTCTGTTCCGGGTCAGCGATGCCGGCCAGTTTATCCAGGAAACGGTCAACCGCATCCACATAGATCAGGGTTGCTTTCAGCTGGTTGCGGAAGACATCAATGACCTGTTCCGGCTCGCCTTTTCTGAGCAGGCCATGGTTGACATGCACGGCCACCAGGTTTTCGCCGATTGCCTTGATCAGAAGAGCCGCGGTAACCGATGAATCCACACCGCCGGACAGCGCCAGCAGTACCTTGCCGTCACCGACCTGGGCCTTCAATGCCGCAACCTGCTCATCAATGAATGCCTGGGCCAGTTCCGGGGTTGTAATTCTTTCCATGCTTTCCGGACGTCTATTGTTTTCCATTCCCTTATCCTCCAATACAGAAAGATTATACATGAGTGATATGCTGTTGTGACGGTTTTTTTTCAGTATCCGTGAACTTTATTCACCACGTGGGTCAGCGGTTCCCCGGCGATATAAGCCGTGAGGTTCGCGGCAACAATCTGCGTGATCCTTTCCATCGTGGAAGCCAGGTAAAACTGCCCGGCCACGTGCGGGGTAATGATGACATTGTCATAGTCCCAGAGTTCATCATCCGCCGGCAGCGGCTCCGGTTCCGTGACATCCAGACCGGCCCCGCCGATCCGCCCTTCCCGCAGTGCTTCCTTGAGCGCCGCCGGGTCGATCGCATTCCCCCGGCCGGCATTGATCAGCACGGCATCCGGCTTCATGCGGGCGATGATTTCCCGGCTGATGACATGCTCGGTTGCCGGGCCGCCGGGCAGGACATTGGCAATGATGTCCGCCTGGCCGACGATATCCGCCAGGTCATCCAGCGTATACTGGGCGTCAACGTACGGCGGCAGTTCCCGCAGGGTGCGGCGGATACCCAGCACTTTCGCGCCAAGGGCTTTCATCTGCCGGGCATACCGGCTGCCGATATCACCCAGGCCCATCACCAGCACCGTGCACTCTTCAATGCTGCGGACCGCGCCGCCCGGCTGCCAGCGATGTTCCTTCTGCCGGCGGCTGTAATAATTGAAATTCCGCAGCAGCGCATAAGTCATGGCCATCATATGGTCACTGACCGAAACGCCATAGGCACCGGACGCGTTTGTCAGCTTCGTCTGTTCTGACAGGACACCCGGTTTGACATACGGATCTGCCCCGGCACTGGTCAGCTGCAGCCACTGCAGGTGAGCCGCCTCTTTCAGCACCGCCGGATCCGGGTTGCCGATGATGACATCAGCTGCCTTCAGCATTTCCGTATCAGGGCCAAAATGAAAGCTGCAGGCTTCCCCGCCCACAGTTTCCAGAAGTTCCTTCTGACGCTCCGTAAACGGCGTCAGGACACAGACATTAAGCCTGCTCATCCGGTTCAGCCTTCAGCAGCGCTTCCTTCTGCTCCAGCACGTGCAGCGCCTTGGTGCAGGCCGCGCAGTCACAGTATTTTGCGCCGGACGCCTTGAGTTCATAGGCATGCAGGCGGAATTCCGTTGCCCGCTCTTCCCCGAAGGCCCGCAGGGCACTCTCAGACTCGGCAAACGACACCAGGTCATCGATCGGTACAATATCTTCCTCGATTTCCGCAATCAGGCTTTCGGCAGCCGCCTTTTCATCCGGGGTGCCGACTGAGGCGATCCACTTCTGCCCGGCTTCCTTCAGTTCAGTGCAGCAGTGCGGTACAGTGACCAGGTCTTCCACTAAAAGAATCAGTTCATCTTTATCCATAACCGGACCTCCTAACAGAATCAGTTTAACATATCCTGAAAAACAAAAAAGCGAAGATCATTGTGATCTTCGCTTCGCGGAACTTACTCGGCAGCGCCGACTGCAGTGATGTGCAGGTTCGGTCCGTTGTACCAGTACAGGAATCCTTCCACGTCAACGACATCGCCGATGTTCAGGGCTTCCACCGCCTTGTATACATCAGTTTCTTCGTTGCAGAGATAGTATTCAACGCAGAATTCATAGGTTGTATCACCCTTTGTCAGCTGGACATACAGATCGTCTGTCTTGTCTGTCGGGTTCTTGTAGGCAAAGGCAGCACCGGTTGCGCCGTCTTCGTCAGTTGTGTAGTCTTCCACGGTGACCCCTGTGAAGTAGACCTTGCGGTTCTGCATGGTGATCAGATCAGGCGAGCCCCAGAATTCATCCGCATTGACAGCTTCAGCAATCCAGTTGCCCTCTTCGATCTCCAGCGCAGTCATATCGCCTTCATCGAAGGTGATTTCAACTTCGCCGGCCCACTCGCTCTTATAGCCGGTAACCTTGATCTTCTGACCTTCCACCAGCTTTGCGGCATCCTCTTCGGAACACGGCAGTTCATACAGGAAATATGCACCATCCGGATCCTGTGCGTAGACAGTAACCTTGTCATTCCACCAGGACTGATGACCCAGGACATAAGCCTCGATGGTTACCTTTGTATCAAGTTCAGCGGCATCATACTCGGCAAATGTCATGACTCCCTCCGACTTGGCAGCGTAATCCTGTTCCGGTTCCGGTGTCGGTGTCGGCTTAGGAGTGTTTGAGCAGCCGGCGAGCATCATCATTGCCACTGCTGCTGTCAGAAACTTTTTCATTTTTCTTTTCCCCCCTGTTGCGGAATCCATCCGAACAACGTAGTTATTATACTTCAAGTGCGGATTTCCGCATACTTTTTTGACCTGTTTCTTAAGAACTCCGGCGTCTGTAATCCCATGCCAGATAGCCCAGGATCAGAACCCACACGCCGCACAGCCCGGCCAGCAGTGCCTTTGAGGCAGCCGGCAGCGGGCCGAGACTGTCTTCCGTATACGCGGCCCCGCCCTGTTTCTGATCCAGGCGGTACAGGGCTGTCACATCCGCAAACAGTTTCTCCATGTAGGCGTCATCAATGGTTTCCTTCCGCCGGACGGATTTTGTGACCTTCTCGATCAGCTGGCCGGCCGCATCACGCAGGGACGCAGAACCGTTGAACACCGGGGTGGTAAAGGTATACTGCACGTTGTCAAGAAGAATCCGGGAAGCCTGGATCTTGATGTCATAGTGCAGATTCCCGTCTGTGCCTGCTTCTTCCAGATAGGCCTGGTACGTATCGGTATTTCTTGCCTTGGATGTCACCGGTACATATCCCTCTGTTTCCGCATATCCGATCTGCACGTCATTGGTCAGCAGGTACTGGGCAAACAGCCAGGCTGCCAGGACCCGCTGGCTGTCCGGCTTGTTGAAAATACACACGGAAGGTCCCTGGGAGATCATCTGCGGATGCTCCGGGTCAAACTGCGGCACCATGCGCACAACTGTTTCAAAATCCACAAACTGATCAGCCGGGATATCGGCCAGCGGGGCCTTGGATCCCATCCAGGTCGCCCCGGCGGTGGAGTCAATCGCGAAGATGCACTGGCCGGCATTCAGGAAGTTGGCCGGATAACTGGAGATCTTGAACGTTGAGAACGCGCCGGATTTGGCGTGGACAGCCACGGTTTCCAGCAGTTCCCGGGTCGTGTCGTTGAAGATGGCAATGTTCCCGTCCGCGTCGGAATAACCGGCATTTTTCTGCCGCAGCATCTGGATCATCATATTGTCGGTGGACTTGTAGATCACCGGGATCATGATCTTCTGGCCGTTGATCAGGAACACCCCGGCCTCATCCTTTGCCATGGCCGCCTCGGCCACATCGAACATGAAGTCCCAGGTCACCACATCAGGCACCTCATAGCCCAGGGCTTCCACATAATCCCGGTTGATATACAGTGCTTCCGTGGAGCGCATGTACGGCAGTGCGTAATGGGTGCCGCCAATGGCACACTCATCCAGGAACTGCGGGATGATCTCGTCCTGCCGCGGCCCGTCATACTTCAGTTCGTTCCCGCCCAGGCCGTATTTTTCATCCGCGAACAGTTCATCCAGCGGCACCACTACATTCGTGCCGGTCATATAGGTGGCGATGTGGTCCGGGTAGGTAATGCATATGTCCGGGGTTGTGCCGGTGGAAATGTTGGTGATGACATCGTTGTAAATCCGGCCGTAGTCGGTATAGAGCCGCATGTTTACCTTGATATTCGGATAGAGTTCTTCAAAGTCCGCAATGGCCTTCTCATAGACGGCCGTCTGCCGTTTGTTGGTATCGTTTTTGGCCCAGAACGTGAGTTCATAGGTCTTTGTTTCATCGAATTCCTCCGGAATGGCAAAGGCACTCATTCCCCGGGACCCGTGGCACCCGCACAGCGCCGTGAGACACAGGCACAGCAGCGCCGCCGCAATTTTCCTTCTCATGCTCCCTTGGTCCCCCCTCTGGATACACCGGCCATGATTTTCTTGTGGAATATCAGGAAGAGAATGATCAGCGGTACGGAAATAACGACAACCGCAGCCATCATTGCCGGTATGTTCTCCCGGCCGAAGCCGTTCTCCCGGATTTCCTGGATGCCGTTGGACACCAGGAAATAGGCCGCGTCATCCGTGATCAGCCGGGGCCATACATAGGAATTCCAGCACTCGATCACCTTCAGGATCACGATGGTGACAATGGTCGGCTGGCAGATCGGGATCATGACTCTGGTCAGATATTTCAGGTCCGATGTCCCGTCCACCTTGGCGGCCTTGTAGAGTTCCTCGGGCACCTGCTCGAAGCTCTCCTTCAGCAGATAAATATAGAAAACAGAGGTCACGCTGGGCAGGATCAGGCCGGCAAACGTATTGCGCATATTCCAGTCCGTAATCGTCACAAAGTTCGTGATGATCACCAGTTCGTTCGGGATCATCATCAGGGCCAGGAACAGCGTGAACAGCAGGTTCCGGCCGCGGAACCGCAGGCGGGCAAAGGCATAGGCAGCCAGTACCGTAACCACCAGCATGACCCCTGTCGTTACCAGCGTGAAGATCAGCGTATTGCCGAAATAGCGGGCCAGCGGCACGGCAGTGAAGGCATCCGTGTAGTTCTGCAGGGTCGGCGCGGTCGTGTACAGTTTCGGCACATATTCCGAATTGTACGCGCTGTAACTCTTCAGGGAAGTCAGCACCATCCAGTAAAACGGAAACAGCACGATCAGTGCCCAGATGCTCAGCAGGACATACGTGGCGGTTTTCCGGACGGTTTCCCCTGCCCTGCTCTTTTTTCCGATTAATTCAAACTGTGTCATGGTTCACCTCACGAGATGACGGAATTCTTCCGTCTGACCAGCAGGTTGATAACGGTGATCGTCAGCACGATGACAAACAGGATCAGGGCCGCTGCCGCCGCATAGGACGGATATCCGCCGCTGTCGCCGTACAGCATGTCATAGACAAAGCCGACAATTGTGTTCATCCCGGCCGCGTTCAGGTTGGTGCCGAAGATCGCCACCTCATCAGCGTATGCCTTGAAGGCCCCGATGAACCCGGTGATGATCAGATAGAAAATCATCGGGGAAATCATCGGCAGGGTGATCTTCCGGAAAATCCGGCCCTTTGAGGCCCCGTCCACCCGGGCTGCCTTGTACAGGTCGGGATCCACCGAAGCCAGCGCGCCGGTCAGGATCAGGATCTTGAACGGCAGGACAACCCATACAGTATAGAAGCACATGACAAACATCTTGGCCCAGTACGGTCCTTCGATGAAGTCAACGGTGCTGCCGCCGAAGAAATGAATGATCAGGTTCACAAAGCCGTCTGAATACGGCGTTTTCTTGAACAGGATCATAAACACAAGGCCGACAGCCAGCGTATTGGTGACATACGGCAGGAAGAATATTGTCTGGAACAGTTCCTTCAGCCGGGTAATCGAGTTGAGCCCCACGGAAATCAGCAGCGCGATCCCGGTGGAGACCGGCACTGTGATAATCACCAGGATAAATGTATTCTTCAGGGCCTGCAGGAAGTAAGGATCGCGCAGGACATAGGCATAGTTGTACAGACCGACGCCGCGGAAGGTCTGGGAAGCGGAATTATAGCCTTCCTCCACGGAATAGACCATGACATCGAACAGCGGGTAGACCATGAAGATGCCGAGGAAGATCATTGCCGGCAGGAGGTACAGCCAGGCTTTGCGTTCTTCTCTATCCATCCTGCTTTCCCCCGGTCCGGATGCGCAGTCCGGTATCTTTCGCAAACAGATGCACTTTTGCCGGCTTGAGGGCAAACCGGATGATCTCTGCATCATGACTGACACTGTCTGACGGGACAATGGCGCGGATTGTCTGCGTCGTACAGGCCGGATGGCTGCAGACCACGCTGGTGTCCCTGCCCATGACCTCCACCCGGATCAGTTCTGGCACAAACGGGCCGTTTTCACTGATCACAAAGCCTTCCGGCCGGATGCCAGCAAAGACATCCTGATCGGCTGTCCCCGGCACGGCCAGAACGGCCTCTTCGCCGATATAAAGCTGCTCATCGCGCACCGTGCCTTGAAAGACATTGATGGCCGGGGTGCCGAGGAACCTCGCAGTAAACAGGTTGACCGGGTCATCATAGACTTCCTGCGGCGGCCCCATCTGCTGCAGAACCCCGGCAGACATGACGACAATCTGGTCGGATATGCTCATGGCTTCTTCCTGGTCATGGGTTACAAAGATAGTTGTTATGCCGGTTTCCGTCTGGATCCGGCGGATTTCCTCACGCGTCTGCAGGCGCAGGCGGGCATCCAGGTTGGACAGTGGTTCGTCCAGCAGAAGGACCCGCGGCCGTTTGACCAGGGCCCGGGCAATGGCAACCCGCTGCTGCTGGCCGCCGGAAAGTTCACTTGGCCTGCGGTCCATCAGCTGGTCGATCTGCACCAGCCGGGCCGCTTCCAGAGCCTTCTCGTTCATCTGGGCTTTCGTCAGTTTCTCTGCCCCTTTCAGATTCTCCAGCGGGAATGTGATGTTCTGCCGGACCGTCAGGTGCGGATACAGGGCATAACTCTGGAAGACCATCCCGACGCCGCGGTTTTCCGGCGGCAGCTCAGTCACGTCATCATCCCCGAAGAAAATCCTCCCCCGGGTCGGCTTTTCCAGACCGCAGATCATGTTCAGTGTCGTGGACTTGCCGCAGCCGGAAGGACCCAGGAGCCCGATCAGCTTGCCGTCCGGTATTTCAAAATCAAAATCATTGACCGCGACTACTTCCCCGCCCACTTTTTTATTGCGGTTCGGATAGATCTTGGTCAGATGCTGAAGAACAATTTTCATGAAGCCACCTCCTGTCTGCCGGAATATGAATAAATTGTAACATGCGGTTATCCGCCCTGATATTGCGGCTTTGGCAAAGAACACCTGTTTATATGCAAAAAAACACGGATGTATCTGTACCGGGATCTTCCTCCGTACGCTATAATTTAAATAACATTGTTTATAAAGGAGGTGGTTTTGTGCATTATGCAATTATCGGTTTCGGCTGTGCCGGGTATTACGCGGCCAGGACCATCCGGGAGAATGACCCGGAAGGACAGATCACCGTATTCAGCGAGCACGATTATGCCCCGTACAACCCCATGCTTACAACGTATTACGCCGCCGGGAAGATTCCCTTTGAATCCCTGTTCCCATTTGGTTCCCTGAAGCAGATCGAGGAAGAATTCAAACTGGATATCCGCACCGGCACAAGAGTAAAGGAAGTGCACGCGGCCAGACAGGAAATCATTCTGGAAGACGGCGAAGCAATCGGCTATGACCGGCTGCTGATCGCATCGGGCGCCTCTGCCTTTGCCCCGGCCTTCGAGGGTCTGGACCCGGCGGATGCCTTTTACATGCGCACCGTGGACGATGCCGTAAAGCTCAAGCAGGAACTGGCGGACAGACCGCATCACTCTGCCCTGGTTGTCGGTGCTTCCATGGTCGGCATCAAGGTTGTGGAACTGCTGAACAGCCAGGGTATCCATACCGTTCTCGCCGATCTCGCCCCTGCCATTTTCCCGCTGGCTTCCTATCCGGATGTGGCGGATGAAATCGAGCGCCGGATCAGTGCCAAAGGCGTTGAACTGGCCCTCGGCAAAGCCCTGCAGAAAGCCGAGAAAACCGCGGCCGGCTACCGCTGCACCATGTCGGACGGCAGTATTGTTGACGCTGACCTGGTTGTGCTCTGCATCGGCACCCGGGCAAACACAAAGATTGTTGACCCGCAGGAAATCAAGGTCAACCGCGGCATTGTCGTGGACGATGCCATGGCGACATCCTGGCCGGGCGTTTACGCGGCCGGTGACTGCTGCGAAGGCCATGAACTGCAGAGCCGCAATACCATGATCATCGGCCTCTGGGCCAATGCCGCCCACCAGGGCACCACGGCCGGGGCCAACATGACCGGCAAAGAAGCTGCCTTCGACGGCAACTTCCTGCATAACATCACCCATTTCATGGATATGGATTTCATCGGTTTCGGCGACAACCGCATCAAAGGCGATGTGCTGACTTCCGGCAACATCCATGAAGGCCTCTATGTTGAGGCAGTACTCAAGGATCACCGGCTGGCCGGCGTCAATATTCTGGACAACTACCGGATCAGCGGGGCCATCAAGAACTATCTCTACCGCATGATGGAAGGAGAAAGCGAAGAGATCTCTCCGATTCAGAAAGGCATTCTGATCAAGGAAGGACTCCGGCCGTCATTTATCGAAAAGCTGGAGGGCTCATATCATGACAAACGTTGATTACACACACGGCAAGATACCAGGACAGGACAGCGGCATTGAAGTCCGCCACTCCATGTGCGACATCTGCACCCCGGGCATGCAGTGCGGCCTCGATGTGCTGGTTAAGGACGGGAAGATCATCAAGGTGGAAGGCACCGAAGGCTTCCCGGTCAGCAACGGCCATCTCTGCACCAAGGGCGCAGGCAACCGTCAGTTCGTCTACCGCGAAGACCGCATCCTGACGCCGCTGAAGCGGGTCGGTGAGCGCGGCGAAGGAAAGTTCGAGCCGATCTCCTGGGATGAAGCCCTGGACCTGATCAGCGAAAAGTTCCTGCAGGTCCGCCGGGATTACGGGGCTGACAAGGCCGCCTTCTATTCCGGCTATCAGAAATACTACCGGTTCATGCTGAGAAGGTTTGCGGGCGCGTTCGGCACCCAGAACTACGGGACTGAATCCAGTGCCTGCTTTACCTCCGGCGCCATGGCCTGGCAGGTTGCCTCAGGCACCTCCATGGGCATGAACCTGCCGAATGCCGAACTGGTGATCGGCTGGGGACAGAACGGCTTCTTCTCCCGTTACCCGATCGTCCGCAATGAAATTGCCAACCGGGAAAAGCGGGGCATGAAAATCATGATCGTGGATCCCCGGATTACCCCAGCTTCACAGCGGCTGGCCGATCTGCACCTGCGGCCGCACTTGGGCACGGACGGGGCCCTGGCCCTCAGCATTGCCCATGTCCTGATCGAGAATGACTGGGTTGACCATGACTATATCGACAAGTATGTGCATGGCTTTGCAGAATACAGTGATTATGTAAAGCAGTTCACACCGGAAAAGGGCGAGGAACTGACCGGGGTGCCGGCAGCGGACATCATCGCCGCAGCCGAGCTGATCCATTCGTGCCATGGCATATGCATTCCCGAAAGCAGCACCCTGGGCCATCACCGCAACGGCATGCAGAATTACCGGGCCCTCATGTCCCTGCTGATTATTACCGGGAACTTTGACCGCAAGGGCGCCCAGCTGCCGGTTGAATTCAGCTTCATGGAACGCGCTTCCGGCTTCAGTTCACATGAAGAAGAATTCATGGAGGAGAAGTACCCGGAAGACGCACCGAAAGCCATCGGTTCGGCTGAATTCCCGCTCTGGTACTACCTGCGCCATGACATGCAGGCCAACAAACTGGCTGACAACATCCTGAAACAGGATGAAAACTCCGTGAAGGTCCTGCTGGGACTGGGCATGAATTACCGCATGTTCACGGAAGACAACAAGTACATTGAAGCACTGAAAAAGCTGGAGATGTTTGTCGATGTTGACATATTCATGTCTGACACCGCCAAATACGCTGACATTGTCCTGCCGGCCTGCACATCCCTGGAACGCGAGCAGTTCATCTCCTACCCGGGCGGCATGGTCTGGTATACCAACAAAGCCATTGAACCGCTTGGTGAATCAAAATCCGATCCGGAGATTCTCTCCCTGCTGGCCCGGCGCATGGATCTGGACGATCCGCTGCTTAAGGGCGGCTATGACGCATGCGTCAGCTATATCATCCGGGATCTGCCGATCACCCTTGAAGAACTCAAGGCCGCCGAGCTGCCATTTAAACTGCCGGGCTTCACCCCGTATCAGATCGGCAGCACACTGGAAAAAGGCCTGCCGACACCGACCGGGAAGCTCGAACTGTATTCGGAAATCATCGCGTCCCATCCGGAATGGGGTCTCGATCCCCTGCCCACATACACCCCGCCGTACAATCCGGATCCTGAGAAGTATCCGTTCCGGCTGTGTGCGGGAGCCAGAATCCCGAATGCCATCCATTCCCGGCTGCACGATCTGCCCTGGGAACGGAACCTGCTTCCGGAGCCCTCGGTGGAGATGAGCATGGAAGACGCAGACGCGCTTGGCATTGAGCTGGGTGACGATGTGGAGATCGTAACCAATATCGGGTCCCTGACTTTCAAGGCCATTCCGACGGCAACCGTCATGGCAGGTGATGTCTTCATCTACCACGGCTACCGGGAAATGGATATCAACAGCATCCTTGACGGGACAAATCTGGATCCGTATACCGGCTTCCCCGCCTACCGCAGCGCATACTGCAACATCAGGAGGATATCATGACACTGAAACTTGAACTTGATCTGGCAAAATGCTGTGCCTGCGGGGCCTGCGCCATTGCCTGCATGGATCAGAATGATATTGATCTGTCCACCGGCGTCCGGCCGTTCCGTACGGTATTCCGTCAGGAAAACCGGCGGACCGGTGAAATCGCCTATTATTCCATGGGCTGCATGCACTGTGACAATGCGCCCTGTGTAACCGCCTGCCCTTCCGGCTGTCTCTACAAGGATACCGAGACCGGCCTGACCCTGTACGACAACACCTACTGCATCGGCTGCCACAGCTGTGCCATGGCCTGCCCGTTCGGGGCACCGACCTTCGGCCCGGACAACAAGATGCGCAAGTGCGACGGCTGCATCAACCGGATCAGAGCCGGGCTGCTGCCGGCCTGTGTCAAGGGCTGCACCTTTGATGCCCTGAAGCTGGTCCATACGGAAGACGAACAGCTGCCGTTTGAACGTTCGCTCGTGGCCCAGTGCGCGGTCCTGTCCGAAAGCCAGAAATAACCTTTACTAAAACCGAATATTGTATTTCGAACATATTCTCCTAAAGGAAACCATGGAAATATGTCTGAGCCATGCGCTCACGGGTATGCGGGGAAACCCGCATGCCTTCCGTGTTTGAAAAGAAATACCCGTATCATGCCCCTGATCAGGTAATTCTTTTCTGTGTTACCTGATTTTATTTATGAAGAAACTGACCCTGAAGGAATTGATTCTATGCGGGAATCTGGCAGTGCTCGGCCTCATATGCAAGCCGCTGTTTTCCCCGTTGTTCAACCTGCTGACCGACTTTATCCGGATTCCCGGCGGCAGTGCGACAGCCGGCATCAGCATTCTGTTCCTGGTCTTTGCGGCGGCACTGATCCGCAAGCCCGCGGCCGGCCTGCTGACCGGCTTTGTGCAGGGCGTATGTTCCCTGGCTTCCGGCATTTCCGCCGCCGCCGGGGTACTGGTTCTGATCACCTATTCCATCCCCGGCATGGCCATTGACCTGG
>JAFOIT010000211.1 GCA_017420585.1 Solobacterium sp. | reverse complement strand
CCTTTCTTTCAGTACGGCAATCATCCCGATTGCCAGGGCAAACATCAGCGCCGCATAAACAACGCGGATAATGCCCGGTATTTCTTCAGTATAGACGTAGACGGCGCCTGCCCCGGCAAACAGCAGGCAGAAGAATACTGCTATGATGACAGCGGTCCGGATCTTTCCCCTGTGGTCTGTCATTTCCGTGCAATCCGGCCGTATTCCCTGCCGGTCGGCAGCATTCCCATGGTTTCCGCCGTCAGGGTGAAGGTGATGTCCCGGCTGAACAGGATGACGATATCGCTGCCCCCGAACAGGAAGTATCCCATCGGGTCGCCTTTCCTGACGACGGCCCCCGGCACGACTTCCGGCTCGAAATTGACAGAACTCACCTGGCACATGCCGACCGGCACAATCGCCGCCAGGCCGCCGCCGTTCAGTTCCATGGTAATGACAGCCCGGCTTTCAATGATCTGCCAGCCGAAATCATCCGAGTGGTACTGCTGGTATTTCCCCCTTGCCTTGTTCCAGGTGATCACCCCGCCCGGGGCATCCGCGGCCGGGATCGCAAAGACTTCCCTGACCGTGCCGCTGAAAGGGAAATGGTACCGGTGATAGTTGTTCACATCCAGGAATGTATGGGTCAGCGTACCGCCGGCAAAGGCCCTGGCATATTGGCTCTTTCCCAGCAGGGCCGAGACATCGCTCAGCACGGCTGTCTTGATGCCGACCCCGGCATCCCCTGCCCCTTCCGGCAGGATAATCCGGCTGTCCTCATCGATCTGCCAGACCCCCTGCGGCGCTGCGTCAGCCGGTGAAACCATGACGCTGTCATCAGCCGGGGCACTAATGGGACGCCGGTCCGGACTGCTCAGGCGGCGGGCAAAGAAATCGTTGAAGCTGTGCCAGTTTGCGGGATCCTCATACAGGCCGTCTTCCAGATTGAAATCCGGATTTGTCCGGGCCCTTTCCAGATACTCGTCACACCACGATGCCGGCGTGTTCAGCCAGGCCCCGTAAATGCCGATATACCGGTTCAGCCAGCTCCGGAACGGTTCATGATAGGTCAGGCAGTTATAGTAGTAGCCCCTGTCCTGCAGGGCTGCCAGCGGCTGGTCGGCAATGAAGTAGAAACACCCCATGCTCTGATCGATCTGGTCATACAGCCGGATATGCTTGCCCTCGGGATGGATTGCCCAGGGCATCGCCCGGCAGGACCTGTCCAGGAATTCGTAGTACGAATCCAAAGAACTGACCGGGTTGGTCTCGGGATCGGGATTCAGGGCATAGGCCTGCGCTATGGCCGTCTGCAGCAGTTCCTTCAGTTCACTGTCGTGCTCCACCATATGGATCAGGTCCCAGGTAATGTCTTCGTGCGCATCGGTGCGGATCAGGTCCGTTGTCGTGAATGTTTTTTTCATCTCTTTTTCTTCCATACCGCCATCTCCGCTGCCCGGCCTGTACGGACAGTCTGTTCTTCCTTATTGTATCGTTTATACGTAAGAAGTTGAATCAAACACATTGCAAATAAAACTGCCTGCCAATAAAATGTTATTCATGACAGAAAACAAGATCACCGAAGGGAATGTCCCCCGCCAGCTGCTTGCCTTCTTTTTTCCGCTGCTGGTCGGTTCGGTATTCCAGACGCTTTACAATACAGTAGACAGTATCATCGTCGGCCGTTTTGTCGGGGCCAATGCCCTGGCGGCTGTCGGCGGCACAGGCATCATTATGGGCATGCTGGTGGGTTTCTTCATGGGCATGGCCAGCGGCGGTACGGTTATCATCTCCCAGTATTACGGGGCAAAGGATCACGAAAACCTGTCCAAGGCGGTACACACCACCGTCACCCTGGCGCTGATCGGCGGCCTGTTCCTGACCCTGCTGGGTGAGTGCCTGTCCGGGACCCTGCTGCAGCTGATCAAGCTGGACCCGGTCATCATGGATATGGGCAAACTGTATCTGCGGATCATCTTCGCCGGCATGATCTTTTTCACCGTGTACAACCTGGGCGGCGGCATCCTGCGGGCTGTCGGCGATTCCAAACGGCCGCGGAACTACCTGATCCTGACCTGCGTGATGAACATCTTCCTGGACCTGCTGTTTGTCCTGGCCCTGCATATGGATGTGGCCGGCGTAGCCATCGCGACCATTCTGTCGGTTGCGGTCTCTTCCGTCCTGGTGGGCCGGGTGCTGCTGACCACCAGCGACATCTTCCGGGTTGACCCGAAGAAGCTGGGCATCGACAGGTATATCCTCAAGGAGATTATCCGCATCGGCCTGCCGGCCGGCGGCACGTCCCTGGCCTATGTCTTCTCCAACGCGGTCATCCAGGCGGCGGTCAACTCCTTCGGGGCCACCACCACGGCTGCCTGGGTCGCCTTCGGCAAGATTGACAACATCATCTTCATGATACAGGGTGCCTTCGGCATGGCCGCGACAACCTTCGTCGGCCAGAACTACGGCGCCAGGAAATACGACCGGGTGCGGGAAAGCGTTCGGGCCGGCCTGCTCATGAGCATCGGTGTCACCCTGGTACTGAGCCTTGCCATGTGGTTCTTCGGCCCGGTCATGATCTCGCTGTTCGCGGCCGAAGCAGATGTCATTTCCATCGGTGCCTCCGTGCTGCGGGTATGCGCGCCGTTCTACTTCACCTATTCATTTATCGAGATTCTCTCCGGGGCTATCCGGGGTTCCGGCGAAGGGTTTGTCCCGATGGCCATTTCCCTGTCCGCGATCTGTCTGTTCCGCTTTGTCTGGATTGCCCTGATCTCCCCGCGGATCGGCGGCACCGTGCAGACCATCGCGGCCTGCTATCCGGCTTCCTGGATCGCTGCCGGGGTGATCTTCATTCTCTATTACATGCGCTACCGCCGCAAATTCATCACCCGCTGAAGCCATATGAAAACCCGTCGTCAAACCGGCGGGTTTTTGTTTTGCGGAAGAACTGCCGTACGGACGCTATTCCTTGTCCTCCTTTTCCATGAGGACTTTGCCCGAACGCCAGGCTTCCCCGGCCTGCGGCCCGGTCACATAGTAGCCGGCTTTGAACGGGTCAAAGGTCAGCACCTGCATCTTTGTGATATCAATCTTGCCGTTATCATCCAGCACATCGTCTTTGGCGTTGACGTTGACGATCTTTCCGACAATGGCATACATGTTCGGGGTGTCGATGACCTCCGCCAGTTCACACTCCATGCACACCGGGAACTCCTCGATCACCGGCGCGTCCACAAAGGTGCTCTTTGTCTCTTTCAGACCGGAACGGGCAAACTTGTCAGGCATGGTCGCGGCACTGGCAATCCCGGCAAAATCCGCCTCTTCCACGTGTGCTTTATCAGCCAGGGCCACGGTGAAGGCCTTCCGGTTCAGGATGTTCCTTGTGGTTTGATGATCTTCCGCCAGGAACAGGGCGACCTTGTCATAGTCGCAGATCATGCCCCAGGCTGCGTTCATGACATCAGGCGTGCCTGCTTCATCGTAGGATGCCACCATCAGGACCGGCATCGGAAATACAGCTGTCAATACTCCAAGATCCTTACGCATTTGATTCTCCTCCTTCGGCAAAAGCCGCTATGATTTCCATTGCGGCAGCCCGGCCGTCCTGTACAGCCGCCCCGATGGTCTTCGGGCCGGTCCAGGCATCCCCGGCTGTCCACACATTTTTGATGTTTGTCATATGTCCGGCAGTGATTTCCAGATTGTCTGCCAATACCGTGAAGTCCACTTTCTGACCAATCGCCATGACGACCAGGTCTGCCGGCAGCGTTTCCTCACTGCCCGGGATTTCGTGGAAAGACGCCCGGCCGCTTTCATCCGGTTCCCCCAGCGACATATGGATGACCTGCGCGGCTGTGACAGTACCGGCATCATCCCGCTCGATCTTTTTAATATTGGTCAGGAAAGCAAACTGTACTCCTTCCTTTCTGGCGTCATTGATTTCCTTCGCGTTCGCCGGCATTTCCTTTTCCGAGCGCCGGTATACCACCGTTACTTCCGGCATGATCCGGATCAGGCTGCGGGCACAGTCCATGGCCACGTTCCCGCCGCCCCAGACGATGGCTTTCCGGTATCCGGCATAAGCTTCGGCCCGGTGCAGGATATTGAGGTCATACAGCAGGGTCAGGCCCGCTGCCACCCCGTCTCCCGCCGCAAAGCCGAAGGTGTTTTCCACCTGGGCCCCGATGGCGGCCAGAATCCCGTCATAGGATT
>JAFOIT010000210.1 GCA_017420585.1 Solobacterium sp. | reverse complement strand
CATGAAGAACGGTCTGCCCAGCAGCCCCCGGCCGATCATAACCGCGTCACAGCCGGTTTCCGCAAACATCCGTTCGGCGTCCGCCACTGTCCGGATATCCCCATTGCCGATGACCGGGATGCGGACCGCTTCCTTTACCATGCGGATATAGGTATTGTCACTGGTGCCTTCATACATCTGTGCCTTGGTGCGGCCATGTACCGTGATCGCGTCAGCCCCGGCCGCTTCCATGCGCCGGGCAAACTCCGCGCAGTTGATGTGCCGGCTGTCCCAGCCGGCCCGGATCTTGACCGTCACCGGCCGGTCGGTATGGCTTTTTACTGCCCGTACAATTTCCTCCGCGTCTTCCGGATGGTTCAGCAGCCAGCTGCCGGCGTGGGCCTTGAGGACTTTTGTGACCGGGCAGCCCATGTTGATGTCAATGATGTCACAGTCCGTATGCGTGCTCAGGTACTCTGCCGCTTCTGCCATGGTGTCGGGATCGTGCCCGAACAGCTGCAGGGCGGCCGGATGCTCATCGGGAACGGTCCGGCACATGTCAAAAGTCCTTCTGCTTTCGTAGTGCAGGGCCTTGTCGGAGATCATCTCCGAGACGACCAGGCCTGCCCCGTACGCGTGGCAGAGGGACCTGTATACAGGATTGGATATGCCGGCCAGCGGGGCTGCCGCAAGCCGGTTATGAATCGATACGCTGCCGATCTTCCACATTTTTGCGTTTCTCCAGGGCAGTCTTCAGATCTTCCTCACTGAACTGATATTTCTTCCCGCAGTACTGGCAGACCACCTCCGCGCCGTGATCTTCATCGATCATCTCCTGAATATCATGCGGGTCCACCAGCGAAAGCGCCCGCAGGAAGTGATCCCGGGAACAGTCGCAGTACCAGTATGTGTCCTTATGCTCGAGAACGGCGGCGTCCGGGAAGAGTTCCATGATGATCTGCTCCGGGGTTCTGCCGGCCCGCAGGTAATCCGTCATCGGCCGCATGGTCTGGCTGACCAGTTCGACATAGCGGATCGTGTCTTCCACCGCGTCCGGCATCAGCTGGATGATCATCCCGCCGGCCACTTCCACCGTAGCATCCGGGTTGACATATACACCCACAGCCACAACCGAAGGGGTCTGTTCGCTGTAGGCAAAATAGACCGCGAAATCCTCACCGATTTCCCCGCTCTGCAGCTGTACAACCCCGGTGAACGGTTCCTTCAGGCCCATGTCACGGGTAACCGTCAGGGTGCCGTCACGGCCGACTGCCCTGCCGACATCCAGTTTATGGGTTTCCGGGTTGGTCATATTGAGCCGGGGATTGCCGATAAAACCACGGACCCCGCCCCGGCCGTTTCCCTGGGCGACAATCGTGCCGGCCGGTCCGTGTCCGTTAATTGTTACCGTGACATGTTCATCCGCGTTTTTCAGGTCACTGGCCATCAGCGCGTCCACCGTCAGGACCCGGCCCAGCGCCGCGCAGCTCGTCGGCCACAGGTCATGTTTTTCCCGGGCTGTCCGGATCAGTTCGGTTGTATCTGCCGCGTGGATCCGCACCTGGCCGTTCAGTGCTTCCGCGATTACAATTTCTTCAGCCATTTATTTCACACTCCGTATGCATTTCTCGTTGATTCTCCGCATTTTCCTGCCGTCGATTTTCAATACCCGCCGGTCTGCCGTAAACAGGCCGTTGATTTCATCTTCCACATCCGATACCTGGGTGAAGATACAGCCGGCCAGGCCTTTCGGGATATTCTTCAGCACATCCCGCCGGAACGCTTCCAGTACGGCTTCATTCCACTGCAGGCGGTCTGAGAACTTCTTGTATCCATAAACCGAACCCGGCTCACTGTGGCCCTGCTCCAGGTAGGAATAGCCGCCGAATTCACTCAGGAACATCAGCCGTTCTTCCGGTTTCGGGGCCCGGAACGGCCGGAAGTAACAGTGGCGGGAATCGAAATCCCCGGCTCCCTGGTCATGCCAGCCGCTGGCACTGTCGATCAGCCTGGTCGAATCATATTCCCGGATATAAGCCGTTACTTTCTCACTGTCAAACTGGCCCCAGCCCTCATTGAACGGCACCCAGGCAAAGACAGAGACCGTATTGTACAGGCTGTCCAGCATGGCCATGAGTTCCCGGTAGTAGATCTCTTTGCCTTCCGCGTCGGTCCGCCCGAGTTTTTCGTTGTTGTCGTCGCTCATCTTCCGGAAGCCGATGGTCGGCAGGGCCCCGATTGCCTTGAAATCGTATGGCCAGCCGCCGTTGGGCATATCCTGCATGACCAGCAGCCCGTATACATCACACAGATAATACCAGCGCCGGCATTCCTGCTTGACGTGCTTCCTGAGCATGTTGAAGCCGAGGTTTTTCACCTGCCGGATCTCATAAACCATTGCGTCTTCCGACGGATAGGTCAGCAGCCCGTCCACGCTGTAGCCCTGATCCAGCAGCCCGCTCAGAAACAGGGGCCGGTCATTCAGCGCGAACCGCAGCTGGCCGCTGCTGTCACGCCGCCGGCCGAATTTGCGCATGCCGAAATAGCTCTTGACCGTATCGTCTTCCGTTTCGATATACAGGTCATACAGGAACGGGTCATCCGGACTCCAGGGATGGAAATCCGGCAGCGGGATGGTATAGTCATGACTCCCCGTAATGCCCCGGTGCACCAGTTTCCGGTCAGCGAAAACCGTGACAACCGCCTGGCTGAAATCACCGGCCAGCCGGAGAAACACCTGCGCGTTGTCATAATCCGGGGTAATCTTGATGTCCTGCACGGCATGTTCCGGCAGGTTTTCCAGCCAGACCGTCTGCCAGATGCCGGCCGTGGGGGTATACCACATGCCGCTGTGATCCAGGCGCTGCTTGCCGAAGGCATAACTGCCGAGGTTGCTGTCATCCGTGACCTGCACCAGCATTTCGTTGTGCACCTTGATATATGGTGAGACGTCCAGCGAGAACGGTGTATAGCCGCCGTGGTGGCTGCCTGCTTCCAGGCCGTTGAGCCAGACTGTGCAATGCTGGTCCACCGCCTCGAAGTTCAGTATCACCCGTTCCCCGGTCAGTTCATACCGGAAATACGTGCGGTACCAGAGAACTTCCCCAGGCTGCAGTTCATGGTTCACCCCGCTCAGCGCGCAGCCCACGGCAAACGGTACAACTACCGGCTGCCAGGCCGTCTGTTCCGGTTCTTCACCGTGATTGATCTGGCACTCCCAGACCCCGTTCAGGCAGGTATAGCTGTTTCTCTGCAGCTGCATCCGCGGGTATTCCGGCAGCGGCAGATCCCGATTCAGTTTTTCACCCCAGGGACTCAGCAGTGTCATACACCCTCCCGTCTCCGGCGGAAAAACAGCCGGGCCCCGTTGATCAGCAGGGATGCCCCGTGCAGGCTGATCACCATGTTCAGCATGCGGTCAGCAGTCACCGCGTCCTTCGCCGCCGCATGGATATAAAGCAGGCAGACAGCCGCCGATACCAGCACTGCCGCACCCTCGCAGACATACAGATTCAGCCCGCGCCGGTCCAGCACATCCATGCACCAGGGCAGCGCCACGGCCACCATGCCCGCAGCTGCCGCGGACATGAAGTGGAAATGGAAGCCGTACGCAGACATGAGAAAAAGCATGACTGCCGCCATGATGATGCCCGCCCCGGCGCCGGCCAGCAGCGCGGATATGATCTGCATGTTTCCGGATGGTTTCGTACTGCTCATGGTTTATTTCTTTTCAGCCCTGATGACGGTCAGCCGGCCCTCCTCAAAGGAACCTGTAAAATACAGGATCACTTCATCGCCGGCCTTGAGTTTGTCCTCGCATGTATAGTTGAGATCTTTGGTGAATACCGCCGGCATGTCCTGGATCATGACATTCAGGGACTGCGGCAGTTCTTCTTCCAGCACCGCTTCGATCATCTGTGTTTCTTCTTCGGTCCCCGCAGCAGCAGTTTCTTCCGGTTCGTCCGGAACAGCTGTTTCTGCTGCTTCAGCCGTCGGTTCCGCTGTCGGGGCAGCTGTTGTCCCGGCCGGAGACACCGTGCACCCGGCCAGCATCAGGGCGGCAAACATTAAAACTAAGACTTTCTTCATGACGAAAAATCTCCTCGCGACTATTCTATCATTTTCCTGTAATCCGGCTCAAGAAACAGACCTTCGCACAGGCAGAATCACCGCCCGCGGAAAGAAAAAATCCCGATTATATCGGGATCATTCCTGTTCGTCGGCCGCTTCGTCCGGGTGGAACGGATCTTCGCTGAGATAGAACGCGTAGATCGATTCCCTGACCGGGATCCATGACGCGAGGTCCACCATCCAGATATAGTGGTCAGCAGTCACGATATCCTGCCGGATCAGCCGCACAAGTTCATCATCAGTGTACGGGCCCGGCTTTTCCGATCCGTCCAGCGTATAGTACCAGACTTTATTCATGCCCTTCCCCCTCGGCCGTGGGTTCAGGCTCCGTTGTCTCGCCCGGGGTTTCCGTCACGTCCGGCGTTGTTGTCGGGGTTGGTGTCGCGGTTGGCGTCGGGGTCGGCTCCGGCGTCGGAATCACTTCCACTGCCACGCCGTTGATCTCCAGATCACTGGATACTGTAAAGGAACTGTCCGGCGCAGCCAGCTGGTTGCCCTCCTGCACCTTTGCGGTGAACTGGTCCTTATAGGTGTAGGTTCCCTTGCGCAGGTTCAGGGTGAACGTATCCGACTGTGCCCCGCTGAAATGCACCGTTACAGTATAAGTCCTGTAGGCAAAGGTCTTCTGCATTGTCGACGCCGCGGATTCCGTATACTTTTTGTCGCCGTCCTTCGGGCACGCACTGACAGAAATGTTGTATGCCATGCCGTCTGTCAGCTCACTGCCGGCGATGTCAATCTGATTGGTTTCGGCTTTCTTTTCGATGTCGCCGACCCTGACCCGGTACCAGGCCGCGTTCTTGACCGCGTTCCACTCCAGATGCCAGCCGTCGTCGGTCGCATCGGCGCTCAGGCCGCTGACTGCTTCCAGCTGCTCGGTGGCCGCGTTAAACGTATAGACCACATTCACCGCGTCACTGTTCTGGTATTTCTTCGTGTTGTTGGAGCAGGCGGTAATCGTCACGCTGTATTCAGCCCCGTCTTCCAGCTTTGAGGTGGAAATGCTGGTGGAGTTCTTCGCCGATTTCAGTTTCGTTACCGGGCTGGTCGATACGGTAATCTCGTAGAAGTCCGCATTGGGCACTTTGTCCCAGCTGATGCTCAGGTTGCCGGTCGCCACATTGAACTTCACGTTCTGCACCGCGGCCAGCTTCTCTTCCTTGTCATTCTCCGGATCCGCTGTTTCCTCTGTCTCCGGATAGACAGCCCAGGTATTGTCACCGCAGCCAACGACCTTCCCGGCCGCGTTCACGGCCACGAGGGTCCTGCCCCGCCCGGCCAGCATGCGGATGCCGTTCCAGTTCCTGACGGCTTCGATCACGTCTTCGTTGGTTGTGGCGGTCAGCACCTTCCCGCCGCTGAGCCCGACCGCAAAATCAGAACCGAGCGCCACCTTTTCAACCCCGGTCCAGGCTGCCGTATTAAACGGACTGCCGGTGCCGATAGCATAGCAGGTAACCCGCCCGTCTTTTGTAACCACGGCAATCTGGCTTTCGTTGACAGCCAGGTCAACGGCGCTGTTTACGGTTTTCAGCTGTTCTTCGGCATTGACTTTGCCGCTGATCAGCAGGCTGCCGTCCTTGGCCAGGCCAATTGTCAGATCCCGGCCGGCATAGACGGCCTGCACATCTGTCCAGTCCGCCACATCACAGCCCGCTTCGGAGCCTTCACAGACCACGGTGCCGTCTTCCTTCAGCCCGGCCGCGTGTGTCTTTCCGGCGGCGATCATGGTGATCCCTTCCCATTCGTCCAGTTTCAGGCCGCTGTTGGTAACAACCGTTCCTTCCTTTTTAAGACCCAGCAGATGGCCGTCAAAGGCGGAAATCTGCACCACGCCGTCATAATCATCCAGCGGCGGCACGGTGCCCATCGTATTCAGCCTGCCGTCATCATCGATATACAGCGAGCAGGTATCAGTCAAAGCCAGCCGGTTCACAGAACCCAGCTTATTGATTTCATCCGGTCCGGCCGGTGTGCGGTTCCGCATTTTTATGATGCCGAAGATGCCGGCCGCGGCCAGCAGCAGGCAGACCAGCATGATCAGCAGGTTCCGGTTCTTTCCGCCCCCGTCTTCCGATGACGGCTGTCCCGTTTCCAGCTGCCGGTCATCCACGATGCGGTTGGTGACCGTCGGTTCGAATTCGAGGGTGTTCAGCTCGATTGTCCCGGCTGTTACCTTGCGTGTATTTTCTTCCGGCAACGTTTCACTGACCACCCCGGCCACCGGCATCAAGTCAACTTCCGCTTCTTCCAGCAGGCCGCTGACCGGCATGATCTCAACGCTTTCATCCTGGTCTTTCTGTTCATCACTTTTCTTTGCAAAAGGAATCTCGACACTGGCATACATGATCTCCGGATCCGGCATGGTCAGTTCCCTCCGGTTGTCCAGCAGTTCCACCATCGGGACATGATAGAAATCGGCCAGCTGCTTCAGCTGATCGATCCGGCAGACGGCGCTGCCGTTCTCCCAGTGCATATATTCATTGACCGGCACATTCATCTGACGGGCAATATCCGCCTGTGAGAACTTGAAGTTCTTTCTCAGCGCAGTCAGTTTTTCCGGCAAACGGTTTTTCATCCTGTTACTCCTGTTTCTACGCGTATATTATACGTTCTAGCATTTTTCTCTTCAACTTTCACCCCCTCGCCGGACAAAGAAAAAGAACAGCCGCATATGCGGCTGTTCACTGAGAATCCTTATTTGTTGTGGATGTGTCTGTAGTTGTCAACTGCACCGGCGTGGAATTCGATACCGTCGATCGCCGGGTTGATCATCATGGCACCGCCGTTCTGGTAGACCGGGATCATCGCATAGAGATCAGCGATCAGGAGCTTTTCAGCATCCTTCATATCCTGCCATCTGGCTTCCGGATCTGCGGCATCAGCACCGTTTTCTGCCTTGTTCACGATAGCGTTGTAATCATCATTGCTGAAGGAACCGTTGTAACCGGCAACGTCAGACTTGAACAGATCCATGTAGGTCTGCGGGTCAGCATAGTCAGGACCCCATCTTGTCAGGCCGAGCTCGAAGGACGGATCCAGGCTTCTCATCAGTTCCAGACGTGTCTTCTTCGGCTTCTGATCCAGGCTGATGGTCAGGCCCGGGCAGGCTGCTTCGATCATGGACTTCAGGTTCTCGGCAACGGCCTTGGAGGCTTCACTGTCTTCAAACAGCAGGGAGATTGTCAGTTCATCACCCAGTGCTTCCTGCGCTCTTGCCCAGGCAGCGGCTGCCCGTTCCGGATCGTAGCCGACCAGGACATCGGTTGTATCACAGTAATCCTTGCCGTCCGGACCGATTGCGAAGGCTCTCGGGATGATGCCGCGGGCTGCGACGGAACCGTCTTTCAGGACCAGGTCGCAGATCGTGTCACGGTCAATCGCGAACATGATGGCTTCACGCAGGTCAGCGTTGTTGAGGAAGTCATGTGTGTAGTTCGGCGAAATGTACCACAGGAAGCCCGACAGGTTGGATGTGTAGCCATCCTGGTCAGCATAGGCTTCAACCTGTTCGCTGACGAGCTTGACAACATCGAGTGTGCCGTTTTCATAGCTCATCATGGCAGACTGTGTATCCTGAATCAGCTGGAAGGAAATGCTTTCCATATCGATGGAATCTGCATTCCAGTAATCCGGGTTCTTTGTGAATGTGTAGATACTGCCATCCTTGCGGTCAGACATGACAAACGGTCCGTTATAGAGCTGGTTTTCAACGCTCTGGGCATATTTGTCACCCTGGGCCTCAAAGAATGCCTGGTTCAGCGGGAAGGTGCTCGGGAACGCGCACAGGCCAAGGAAGAAGCCGCACGGTGAGGAGAGATGGACAGTGAATGTCTTCTCATCCGGGGCGGCAACGCCGAGGGCCTCGAGCGGCTGGGCGCCGGTGATGACATCAGCAGCATTTTCTACATGCATGGCTGTGTCAAGCAGGAAGTTGTATTCGGAAGCCAGGGCCGGGTCAACCAGTCTTCTCCAGGCAAAGACGAAGTCGTCTGCCGTAACCGGTGTACCGTCAGACCAGGCGATGCCGTCTCTCAGGTGGAATGTATAGTCCAGGCCGTCTTCAGAGACTTCCCAGGTTTCCGCCATGTCAGGCTGGACAACGCCGTCCGCGTCAAGTTCGGTCAGACCGGCGATGCAGAGTGTCTGCATGATGAACGAGTTGCCGTCAGTCGCATACTGGTAATCCATCGTATTCAGGTCGGCATCGATGGCTATGACAACAGATGTCTTCTTCTCTGCGTCATCTGCCGGCGCCGCTGTGGCAGAGCCGGAACCGGAACCTGAACCGCTGCAGGCTGTCAGCATGCCAAGGGACAATGCCAGCACAGCCGTCTTTTTGATTCTGTTCATATTTCTTTCCCCTCCAGATATATTTCTGATTGTAAGTTAGGTGAAAAAGTTTTTCAATTATTATTTCAGTTATTTACCGAATTCTTTCATATGTTTTCACGAATAATAATGTAAGTTTGATCATGTAAGCGTTAACATTGTGCCTGCTGAAGTATAAAAGGCAGATGCGCAGGCATCTGCCTTCAGTGTTCTTTTTCCTTCTTACTTGACGTTGGAGACGTGCCTGATTGTTCCCGCCTTCCGGGATGTGCAGGATTTTCCGTTGTCATCCGCCCCTCTGAATCTTTGATATTCATGAATACTGTGGTATTTTGGGATTGATATTCTTTTATACGTGAGGTCATTAAAATGCAAAAACACCTGATCATTGTCCTGCTGCTGTTTCTGACGGCGTGTTCCCGGCAGCCCGCTTCCGCAGAGGCCGCTCCCGGGGGAACAGCTGCCTCTGAGACGGCCGCAGCGGAAACATCTGCCACTGAGACGGTCACCGCGGAAACAGAAAAAACCGAAGCTGTACAGAATACCACTGAACCTGAAACCGAAACAACTGTCGATCCCTATACACTTACAGCAGAAGAACTGCTCAGCGATATGGAGAAGTATCAGAAAGACAACCTGGTATTCTATGTACCGAAAGCCCTGGGCATGCATACAGATGAAGAAGCGGACGTTCCTGAGAACCAGTTCTTCCTTACCTGTGACTATATGGGCATGATCGTCGGTCGGGTCGGTGAACACGATGATCTGGCGGCGGGTGGAGCAGCCGAAACCATGCTGAATGATCAGGAAGGCCTGGTGGCAGCGCTGACTCCCCCGGGGGTGATTGAAGAGATTGACGGCAGATATTACTCCTACGGGATCACGGAATCCGAGGATATAAACTTTATCGATACATGGACCGTCATTCCGGATAAGAACTGGCTGTATCTGATCGAAATCCGCAGCGCGGAAGAAGACTGGGATCTGTTCCATGATGTGATCGCCGGTATGATCGGCAGAATGGAAATCACCGAATCAGACTGAGTTCTGGCATGACACAACGTAAAAAGCTGTACAGATGTGCGGAAATGCATCTGTACAGCTTTTTTCGCGGGAAACCAGTCTGCCCTGAAAGAGAATTGTTTTCTTCCGGCTGCGTAATAAAAGCCCCGCCTTAACCAGGGACATACCGGGAAGTATGCTGTCTGTTTCAGCGGGGCTTTATCAATATTTTCTGTTACTGAATACTTCTTACTTGACGTTGGAGAAGTACTTGATTGTCCGTACCATCTGGGATGTGTAGGAGTTCTCGTTGTCATACCAGGAGACAACCTGGACTTCATACAGACCGTCCGCGATCTTTGTGACCAGGGTCTGGGTAGCGTCGAACAGGGAACCGTAACGCATGCCGATGACATCGGAAGAAACGATCGGGTCTTCGTTGTAGCCATAGGACTCGTTGGAAGCAGCCTTCATGGCAGCGTTGACACCTTCGACTGTGATGTCCTCACCCTTGACAACAGCTGTCAGCAGGGTTGTGGAACCGGTCGCAACCGGGACTCTCTGGGCAGCGCCGATCAGCTTGCCGTTCAGTTCCGGGATAACCAGGCCGATTGCCTTGGCAGCACCTGTGCTGTTCGGAACGATGTTGGCAGCACCGGCTCTTGCACGGCGCAGGTCACCCTTGCGGTGCGGGCCGTCCAGAATCATCTGGTCGCCTGTATAAGCATGAACTGTGCACATGATGCCGCCCTGGATCGGCGCATACTTGTTCAGCGCGTCAGCCATCGGAGCCAGGCAGTTGGTTGTGCAGGAAGCAGCGGAGATGACTGTGTCTTCCGGCTTCAGTGTTTCATGGTTGACATTGTAGACAATGGTCGGCAGGTCATTACCGGCCGGAGCGGAGATAACAACCTTGCGGGCACCGGCCTTGATGTGGGCCTCTGCCTTTTCCTTCTTTGTATAGAAGCCTGTGCATTCCAGGACAACGTCGATCTTCAGTTCGCCCCACGGCAGGTTGGCCGCATCCGGTTCCTTGTAGATCTGCAGGGTCTTGCCGTCAACGGTAATTGTGCCTGCTTCGTCGTCAGCTGTGACTGTGTGGAGATTGTCTCCGATGTGTCCTGCATAACCGCCCTGGGCTGTATCATACTTCAGCAGATGAGCCAGCATGGAAGGCTTTGTCAGGTCGTTGATAGCGACGACTTCATATCCCTCGGCACCAAACATCTGACGGAAAGCCAGACGGCCGATACGGCCAAAGCCGTTAATCGCTACTCTTACATCACTCATGATAAAAATTCCTCCTTTTTTTATTTTTATCCATATAGAATTATAGTTACCTGTTTCAGCCGGGTCAAATCAGTAAGCGGTTTCATGCCGCATTTTTTATTTGCGCCCGGTGCGAACGGTTTACTGCCACGTGCCGCGGTGCGCTTTCTCTGCAGCGGAACGCATATGCTGGGTTTCCTGCAGCTGTCCGTCCGGCACGCCGACACCGATATAGCACGGCAGGATCCACCCTTCCGGTGCCTTGACCAGGGCCGCAGTCTTCTGCCATTCATCCCCGACCGGGATACGCAGCGAACAGCCGAGCCCGGCATCCGCAGCCGCCAGCAGGATGTTTTCAATCACGCACCAGATGGACGCGAACGGATTAAGCCGGTTCAGGATTCCCTCCCGGAAAATCTGATCGGAACACTTGAAAAACGGCAGGATCACCCAGTCTGCGTCATAGAGCATTGTGTACTGCCGCGGCAGGGCGTGGTCATACATGACCTGGGCCGCTGCGTCCGGGACCTCATGCCTCCGGCCGCCATGTTCCAGGGTCCAGGCTTTGACGGCCTGCAGACCGGTTTCTTTCTCTTCAGCGGTATGCAGGAGTACGAACTCCCAGTTCCGCATATGGTCATTGGTCGGTGCCAGAAGTCCCGCTTCCAGCATCTTCATGATCACTTCCTCAGGCACCGGTTCACCGGTAAAAGTTCTTACGGTACGTCTGTTTCTGACTGCTTCGATAAATTCCATGCTGTCCTCCCTCAGGCAAATTCATTCAGGTTCAGCGGCCGGCTGCTGAGCGCGAACGCTTCTTCCACTGTACGGACTTCCGTTCCGAACAGCCTGGAGAACAATTCCGGATTGTTCAGCCGGGCCATCGTACTGCCGAAGTCCCGCCGCTGTGCGTTTGGTATGAGTTTGTTGAGATTTTCCGCGGCCGACACCATGACGTGCACGACCGGCCGTTCCTGCAGGGCCGCGTTAATCAGCTTCATCAGCGACATGCTGTCGAGGTAGATGCACTCCTCCACGGTCGCTTCCTTGCCGCCAAACAGCACCGAGGCATAGCCCCGGATCTGGCCCTTGCTGTCATAGTAGGCCACAATCTTCCCGCCCTGGGCCGTG
>JAFOIT010000209.1 GCA_017420585.1 Solobacterium sp. | reverse complement strand
TGGAAAGGTGACGCGGACATGTACCAGGAGTATAAATTCGCATCCTACGGGGACCAGAAGGCATTTGAGGAGTACTGCAGGAAACTGGCAAAGAAAAAGAACTGAAAAAAAACACGGACCGGCATCCCTGATGTCAGTCCGGGTTTTTCTGTGCTTCAAGTTCATGGAAGAAGTAGAGAATGCCAAGCAGATCGGCAGCTCCTCCCGGGGAAAGATTCCGGCTGATGAAGGCCCTGTCCAGTTCCAGCAGGATCGCTTCCGTGATCTCACCCTGCAGCAGGCCGGCGACCTGCTCCCTGGTGCGTGCGGCCAGGTCATAGCCGCCGCGGTGGATCATATTGGTGTCCTCGGAAGCGGCAATCAGCCGCAGGAGGGCAATACAGCCGGCTTTGTTGTGATCGCCGGTTTTTTCCAGGTCACGGCGGAACGCCGGCAGGATATCCGAGACGATTGTCCGGTAGCCGTCCATGGCTTCCCCGCGGGCCCCGCGCAGGCCATACAGTCTGTACATCTGTTCACCAAAGGTACTGCCTCTGCCTGAGGCAGGCTGTTCCAGTTCCCGGGCCAGGGCATCCCGGCAGATGGCCGCCGCTGTGGCTGCCGTATCCGCTGCCGAGGTACAGAGGACACCATTGTAAAGACGCCCCAGGGCCCCGGCAATCAGCCCGAAATGGAAGATTGCGCCCTTGTGGGTATTCACCCCGGCGGTCGTCTCAAACATCGTGTTTTCAGCCTGCAGACCGGCCAGGCGCAGAGGCGGGAAGGTTTCCGCCGCCGGCTTCTTCCGATATGCATAGCCGATCCGGAACGCTGTCCTGAAATAGGGCAAAAGGCACTGGGCGCTTTTCAGCATGAGCGGGGCGTCCATGTCCTTGTGGCTTCCGTTGTTGTTCAGGTCCACCAGCCCCGGCTTGGGGGTTGTGCAGACCTCTTCACTCAGGGCCGACACGATCATCTGGGCGGCCTGTTCGGCATCCCTGTCCAGCCAGTAACCGGCAATCAGATCACGGGCAGCGTCCTGCAGTTCCGCAACACTGTGGAGCCGGCGGGAAGCACAGGTTCTGCCGGGGCGGCCGCAGACAATGCAGCTGCGTTCATGGGCCCGGTCCAGTTTCCTGCCGTCAGCATCTAGGACATCCATGTCAAACAGCCGGCCGACCGGGGCGGCTTCTTCAACCTGCACGCAGCGCTTTTTGATTTCCGCCGCGTCACCATCTACCGCCAGCAGGGCTTCACAGCCTGTTTTTGCCCGGATTACGATCTGTTCACAGATGATGAATGAGCCGGCCAGACTGCGGTGCATGAGTTCCAGGCCTTCATTAAATGTCCGTTCTATCGCCGGTGTGTTCTTGACAGGCCCGGCAATATTCATGGTAAAGGAAACCAGCGGCACACCGTATTTCTGCCGGAGGGCATCCTGGCGGTATACCCGCTGTTCCCGGGCATCCAGCATCTCTGCAAGGCTTACAGTATTGTTTCCTTCTGTCATAGCTTCAGCTCCATAAACATGATCTCACAATTCAGGAAAAAAGGCAGGCACTGCCTGACAGTACCTGCCTGTATTTTGATTAGAACGGCATCAGGCCGATCATGACGGCAAAGATCAGGCAGAGGATGGAGAATCCCCAGACATAGAAGAAACTTGCCTTGATGTGGTCCTTGATGTCAACGTCAGCCAGACCGACACCCAGCAGGGTAGCCGGGACCATCGGGCTGATGAATGTAGCGCAGTTGCGGCAGACAACCATGGCAATCGCGATCGGCAGGGCGGCAACGCCGAAGCCTTCGCCGATACCGATCATGACCGGCAGCATGCCGTAGAAGTAGGAGTCTGTATCAAAGGCCAGAGCCAGCGGTACAGAGAGGATACCGATAACCAGCGGCAGATGCTTGCCCAGGGCAGCCGGCAGAACCATCTTGATAATGGCGGACATGCAGGAAACAACCGACGGGATGGCAACATCATTGACGGTAACTGTCTTGACGAGGATACCCATCAGGACAGCGGCAGCCATCAGGGTGGAGCACATGGTCAGCGCCGGACCGGCATGCAGGTTGATGATCTTCTTCTGCATCTTGGAACCCGGATAGTTGACCAGCAGGGCAATGACAACACCGCACATGAACGGCACATAGCTCGGGAAGACGTCCCAGATCAGCATGGCAATGACCGCGATGGTCAGCAGCAGGTTGAAGGCAAACAGCTTCGGCCGGGCCAGGTCATTGGTTTCGGCGGCCTGGACTTCTTCATCCGCGGCAACGTCGCCCTCTTCCCGGGCCAGCTTGCCGGCCAGGCCTGCGCCTCTGGCTTTTTCCTGCACACCGGCAAGAACCGCGTGCGCCAGCGCGAGGATGACACCGAAGACCTGGATCGGCAGCAGGGTGTTCCACAGCTTGCCGGCTTCCATGCCCAGCACGGAGGCAGCCCGCATGGTCGGACCGGCCCACGGCATCAGGTTCAGGACACCCATGGCCAGAACGGCAATCCGCAGCAGGGTTGTCGGCCGCATGTGCATCTTCTTATAGACCGGCAGCATCGACGGAACAACAATGCAGAAGGTGGAAGCGCCGCCGCCGTCGAGGTGACCGATCAGCGCGATGACAGCTGTCATGACGCAGACACCGATGACGTTGTCGCCGACCAGGCCCATGAGCTTGCCGATGATGACATCGAACATGCCGGCATCGGTCATGATGCCGAAGTACAGGACGGAGAAGACGAACAGGGCAGCCGTCGGGCCGGTCGAAGAGAAGCCGGCCTTGATCAGGGCAGCCAGGTTATCAAATGTGTAATAACCGCCGATAACCAGAATCAGGCCCAGGATGGACGGGAAGAGAATGAAGGCAATACTCGGGAGAGTGATGCTCTTGAACAGTGTGACAACAATTGCAATGATACAGAGGAATCCGAGGATTCCTACCATGATTTCTGACATATTATCCCCTTTGACTATACTTATGTCTTATTCTTCTCAGATATGGTAAGGCTTGATTTTCTTTACGACGTCAAGGATTGTACCGTCCCTGGCTTCCAGGACAGCGACGACTTTGTCTTCCCACTGCAGATCATCCGGCCGGCCTACCAGGCTGTAGGCTTTTTCCTTGAGGCTTTCGATCGTGACGTGCGGGATACCGGCTTCGTCCAGGCACTTGACCAGGTCCTGACGGAGCGGGTTGACGGCGATGCCGTAGTCGGTGACGAGAACATCGACGCAGTCGCCCGGTGTCGTAACCGTGACAACATGTTCACAGACAGTTGCCATGCGGCCGCGGACCAGCGGCGTGACGATGACGCAGCACTTGCTGCCGGCAGCCGTATCCGGGTGTCCGCCCGGCGCGCCGCGCAGGACACCGTCAGAACCGGTCAGGACGTTGACGTTGAAGCTGGTGTCGATTTCCAGGGCCGCCAGGACAACGAAGTCGAGCTTGTTGACGAAGGCACCCTTGTTGGCCGGGTTGGCATACTGGGAAGCGCTCATCTCATAGTGGCCCGGGGTCTGGTTGATGCTGTTGACAGCGTCAAGGTCGAAGTCCTGGACATCGATGACCTTGCCGACCTTATCCTTCTTCAGCAGTTCAACCATCGGTCCGCAGATACCGCCGATGGCCCAGCCCATCTTGATGTTTCTTTCATCCATTATCTTCTCGATGAACAGGTTGGCTGCCAGGGAAGGGCCGCCGACACCGGTCTGGAACGAGAAGCCGTCCTTGAAGTACGGGGTGCTGGCAATGACCTTGGCGACATTCTCAGCCATCATCAGGTCACGCGGGTTCTGGGAAATACGGGCAGCAGCCGAAGCGATCTTTTTCGGATTGCCGATGGAATCCACGACGACAACTGCGTCGACGTCGATGGCTTCCACGCTGGCCGGCATGTTCGGGAAGTCAACCAGGCAGTCCGTGACGACAACGACATGATCCGCAAACTTTGCGTCGGTCATGGCATAGCCCATGCTGCCGCAGTTGGACTTGCCGCCGATGCCGCGGCAGTTGCCGACACAGTCACTGGTCGGGGCAGCCACGAAGGCGATATCGATATGCACTTCACCGGCTTCGATGGCCCGCGGGCGTCCGCCGTGGGAACGGACAATGGCCGGGGTCTTCAGCTTGCCGGCGGAGACAACTTCACCGATCCGGCCGCGGATACCGCTGGTCTGGATGCCGATGACCTTGCCCTGCTCGATGTAGTCGGCAATCGGGTCATGGGCATTGCCCAGGCTGGTTGCGGCGATGGTCAGGTCTTCCAGGCCCAGTTCTTCGATGGCGGCTTTCATGACCATGTTGACAACATAGTCACCGTCACGCAGATGGTGGTGGAAGCTGAAGGTCATGCCGCTGGCCGCACCGCACTGACGCAGCGCATCTGCCAGGGAGGCAACAATCTTGGATTCCTGCGGCGCCTCGTATCTTCTTGTCTTCGGCCCGACTTTCTGGACGTACTTGCCGTCCATGTAATTCTTGCCCTGATAGACTTCCTTGCCGTTGACCAGCAGTTCTTCAGGGATGTCTCTGCCTACTGCGTTCTTCATACCAGATCTCCTTCATACATTCCGTATGCCTTTGCCAGGCGCAGTGTCCGCTCAGCTCCCGGCAGGAAAGCGATGTCAATCATCTTGCCGTCTACCGTGAACACACCCAGGCCCTTGGCGGCATTTTCCCGGACAGTCCGGACAATCTTTTCAGCCTGGATGACTTCTTTTTCGGACGGGGCATAAACTTCGTGAACGAAGCGGATCTGCTTCGGGTTGATCAGGCTCTTGCCGTCAAAGCCCATGGCCTTGTTCTGGAGCACTTCACGCCGGAAGCCTTCTTCATCATCCAGATCGGTGAAGACAGTGTCGAAGCACTGGATACCGGCTGCCCTGGCTGCCAGCAGCATCTGGCCGCGGGCAAACAGCATGTCAACGCCGTCCGGCTGCGGGACTGTCTGCATGCTCTTGCGGAAGTCGCCGCCGCTGATCGCAACCCCGAACATACGGTCGGAAGCAGAGCAGATCTCATAGGCGTTCAGGATGCCCTTCGGGCTTTCCAGCGCTGCCATCAGCAGGGTTCTGCCGACTTCCACACCGAATTCCTTTTCCGCCGCTTCCACTGCCGCTTCAACGGTTTTGACGTCCTGGGCGCTTTCGCACTTGGCAATCCGGATTCCGTCAGCGCCGGCGGCGACACATACACGGATGTCTTCCTGCCAATGCGGGGTGTCCAGGCCGTTGATCCGGACGATGACTTCGGTATCACCGTAGTCAATGGTCTTCAGCGCATGATAGAGGGAGAAGCGGGCTGCGTCCTTCTGGTTCTCGGCCACCGCGTCTTCGAGGTCGAGCATGATGCTGTCACAGCCATAGATGTATGCGTCCTTGAACAGGCCCGGTTTCTGGGCGTTCATGAACATCATGGTTCTTCTGAGGCGGAACCGTTCCGGTCTTGGTCTCGGGATCATCTGATGATTCCTCCCCAAGGCAGGTCCTTGTCAGAAGCTCCGCAGCTGCGGAAAACAGCACATTCCACCCGGGCAGCAATGGTGCAGTCCAGGGCACCTTTGTCGACAACGGTAACCCGGGCATCATTGACATCCAGCCGCTCCAGAGTCGCCAGCACGGTTTCCTTGATCTGACGGCCGTACTGATTCATGACATTGCTGGAAAGTTCCAGTTCCACGGATCCGGTTCCCGGTTCTACGGTTACCTGGACATCACTGGACTCCAGCGTGCCGGCTACTGCCGGTTTCTGGATTTTCATATAGAAGATCCTCCTTTTCTGGTAATTTAATCATCTTATTAATAAACCACTTGAACAAATACAAAAATCATTAACAAATTATAAATTTAATCCTATATACAATAACTATTTACATTAGGAAATCCTAATGGTACTCTTTTTTTATGAATATCAAGCAGGCAGAATATCTGAAGACGATCGCTGAAGAAGGATCGATCACGGCAGCCGCCAGGAAGCTGTACATTTCCCAGCCCTCACTGAGTCAGACACTGAAACAGATTGAAGATGAGATGGGGGTGGTGATTTTTGACCGTTCCGTAAGTCCGCATCAGATTACGTATGCGGGCCGGGTGGTCCTTGAAGCAGCCGAAACCATGCTGCGGCAGGACCTGGAACTGAAGAACCGCATACGGCGGATGAAGAACGAACAGGAGGGGGTCCTGCGGCTGGGCATCAGCGTGCAGCGCAGCATGCAGATCCTGCCGCATATCCTGCCGGAGTTTCTGAGCCGCTATCCCCATGTCCGGATCGAGCTGACTGAAGCGGGCAGCGCGCGGCTGGAAGAGATGCTGATCATGAACCGGCTGGACCTGGCCCTGGCGGCGGTGGAACCGGCCAGCCCGCGGATCCGCTATGAGCTGATTGAAAAGGAAACGATCGGGATCCTGGCCGGAAAGAATACCCGGCTGGCACAGATGCAGGGAACGGAAGCGGATATTGCCGATCTGGCAGGGGAGCGGTTCGTTGCCCTGCGCCCCGGGCACAGTGTGCGGCTGGTGCAGGACAGGATGTTCCATGACCACGGGATACAGCCGCAGATCGTCATTGAGACAGACTCGTTTGAGATGGCCCGCCGGGCTGCCCTGGAGGCTGATCTCTGCATGTTCTGCTCGGATATCTTTGTCGATGCGTATGCCCTGCGGAAGGGGGTCTTCTTCCCGCTCAAGGGCTATGAAAACAAACGCGATTTCTATGCCTGCTCGCGGCAGGAACAGGAACTGCCCCGTTACAGCCGGGACCTGGTGGATATCACCCGGGCCGAACTGCAGAAGGTTCCTGAGGAGTATTGATCATGAGTTATACCATTGCGGAAGTAACCCCGGCCGACACGCGGATGTTCCGGAAGATGACGGATCTTCTTCATCAGCAGAACATCCGGTATGATGCCGGTGCGGATTATTCCTGTGTCATCCTGGATGATGATTATCAGGCGGCAGCGACCGGCAGCTGCAGCGGCAATACACTGCGGTGCCTGGCCGTCTCCCCCGACCATGCCGGGGAAGCCCTGACCAACACATTGATTTCGCACCTGGTGGAAGTGCAGTATGCCCGCGGCAACACCCACATCTTCCTGTACACAAAACCGGATACAGCCAGGTTCTTCGGGGATCTAGGCTTCTATGAGATCATCCGGGGAGACAACATCGTCTTCATGGAGAACCGCAGGAATGGCTTCGGCAGCTATCTGGCAAAACTGCAGGAGAGCGTTCAGCCGGGCCGGTGCGCGGCCATTGTCATGAACGCCAACCCGTTTACCCTGGGCCACCGGTACCTGGTGGAAAAGGCCGCGGCGGAAAATGATACCGTGCACCTGTTCGCGGTCAGCGAGGAGAAAAGCCCGATTCCTTATGCGGTCAGAAAACGGCTGATCACGGCCGGGACCGCGCACCTGGACAACGTGGTCATCCATGACAGCGGCTCCTACATCATCAGTTCGGCAACCTTCCCGTCCTATTTCCAGAAAAACGAGGATGAGGTCAGCCGCAGCCATGCCCTGGTGGATGCCGGCATCTTTGTCCGCATCGCCCGGGCCATGAACATCACGAAACGCTATGCCGGTGAGGAACCGTTCAGCCGGGTAACCGCCATATACAACGAGGTCATGCAGGCCCAGCTGCCCCCGGCCGGGGTGGAGCTGGTGGTTGTCCCGCGCCGGGAAGGACCCGCGGGCATCATCAGCGCGTCCATGGTCCGCCAGCTGATTCATGACGGTGATATGGAAAAACTGCGGGACTATCTGCCGGTCAGCAGTCTGGACTATTTCCTGAGCCCGGAAGCGGCGCCGGTCATCGCGGCCATTCAGGCAATGGCAGACGTCGTGCACCATTGATCATCACCGGCCCGGTTCATCTTGAGCCGGGCTTTTTTCATGCCTTATAATAGTTGCGAAAAGGAACCGATGATTATGACACAGTATCTTGCCATGGATTTCGGCGGCACGTTTGTCAAATATGCCCTGATGGACGATGACGCCGCCATTCTTTACCGGGACCAGGTCAAGGCGCCGCTGGAAAGCACTGAGGCGGTGGTCCGGACGGCCG
>JAFOIT010000208.1 GCA_017420585.1 Solobacterium sp. | reverse complement strand
TGCCGGATCATACCGGCATCTGGTGGTATCATCTGCCGGGCATTGTCCAGGAAATCCCTGACCGTACAGACTGTTTCCGGTTTATCCGCATCATCTTCAAAGACATGGACAACCGCCGGGTATTCCCGGAAATAATGCAGGGACGGACAATTACTGATTTTATACAGATTCAGTACCGGCCGGCCTGAACTGATATAATCAAATATCTTGCTGGGAATCTGGTTGTCAACGCTGTTGCCGATATTGACCAGGACATCAGCCGCCATCATGACAGCTTCTGCTTCCGCCGCCGGGACCGGGTCAATAAATGTCACATTGTCCAGTTTGTCATAGCCGTTTTCCCGGTATTGTTTCTGCAGTTCGGGATCATTGTGGCTGCCGATAAAAAACAGATGATATCCCCTGCCCAGGGCTTTAAATAGTTCAATCAGCCGGCCGGGGTTACGGATGCCGGCATACAGATTCCCGATGAAGACGCAGTTTACTGCCCGGGCATCAAAGTAGTCCGGTTTCCTGCCGGCAGCTGCTACCGTACGGATGCCCGGCAGCCCCAGTACAGTTACCCTGCTTTCTTCCAGATTCACCTGGTGCCTGAAGTAATCTTCGGGAATCGGTTCCATCATCAGAATATGCGCGGCATGTGACAGCAGCTCCTCTTCAAACCGGATCCGGCTGGCCATGGTGCCTTCAGGAAAGACATGGTTTGTCGAGAACGGATCCAGATAGTACGGAATCCAGGGAACGTGGTACATGGCCGCAATGCGCTGGCCGCAGACATGTGATTCGATCGGGCTTGATACACTGATCACCGCATCAAACTGCAGCGGTCCGATTACATCCCTGATCCCGGCAAGGAAATCCTCAGCCCGTTTGTAGTCGATGTTGTTGTCTGCCCGCATTGTTTTCAGCTTGGCCCCCAGCAGACCGGCATATTGTCCGACTCCGGCAAGGCTCCGCTTCGGTTTATGAACCGTCCGGGCAGAATGAATCTCTTTGCGTATGATATTCATGCCCTGTACGGTTTCACGCTGCGGCCCGTCAATCCACTCGGTCAATACAGTGATTTCCGGTTCCGGCTGGCTGCCGAACAGTCTGAAAAGAATGGCAATATTCGCATTGGCCATCGGATAAAATTCAAGATCTATCAGCAGTATTTTCATTCCCGTTATGTATTCTTCAGACTTCTGCGGTGCAGTATGCCCGTAAAAATATTAATAAAAATTTCGTTCTTTGTGAAATACAGCACAGCCATATACAGAACTGCTGAGCCGCCGACTTTGCACAGAACCGAGCCCGCTGCCGAAAGCGGCAGTGTGTTGACAAACAGGCAGCACAGCGTGATCAGCGCACATCCGCACAATATCTGGGCCAGATGCCTGCCGTTGACCCTGAGCAGTTTCCTGTTCCGGATAAACCAGTACTGTACCCCCACCATAAGTATTTCGGCAGCCAGTGTCGTCAGGGCCGCACCGTTCTGGGCAATCCTGGGAATCAGCCAGAAGTTCAGCATGACATTCACAGCCGCACTGATTATCGTGGCCCGCAGGGCTGAAGATTCCATCTTGTTCGGCAGGAGTATTGTATTTGTCAGGAAACTTGCCAGCATCGAGAACAGCAAAGTGATACTCAGGATCTGCAGGGACGGCACCGATTCCATGAAGGCTTTGCCGGAAAACAGCCGGATTGCTTCATCCGCTATCAGATATACACCGGTTATGACCGGCAGCAGGAACAGCAGCAGTTCGTTCAGCAGTTCGTTCAGGGTGTGACGGTACTGCTCCTGTGTCGATGTTACAAGATCGTTGGAAAGCCTTGGCAGGGCTACCAGGAAGATTGAGGCAATCATGGACTGCAGAATTGTGTAAATACGCACCGATGCATTGTACAGGCCGACATTGTAGTCACCGCACATGAAACTGAGCATGGTTACGTCCGAATTGACATAGATGGTGGTCGCAACCGCCGAGAAGAAGATAATGAGCAGCGGCCGCAGATGCACATCCAGCTGCAGCTGCCGGGTCAGACGGATGCGGACATACTTTCTGACATGAAAGAAATTCATGACATTTGCGCCGGTATTGGCAATCACCGAGATTGCGGCATAGACGGCATAGTCCCCCGGCTGTTTCACCATGGTAAACAGCATGATCACCGTAGCGATCTGCACGGCAAACGAACGGACCGCAATATAGGCGTAATCCTCGAAGATTGCGCACATCCACTCTACACCGATCGTTGTGCCGACAATGTTGAAACTCTGTATCAGGATCAGCAGGCTGTACGCGTGATAGTGCGGGATTACCGCCACCGTCAGAATCAGCAGTATATACGCGGCGGTCATCGAAATCAGGTTGATGGAAAACACCTGGCTGGCAAAACGGTTCAGTCTATCACTGTCATCACGGAGCCGGGCCCCTTCCCGGGTCGCATAGGTCAGCACACCCATCTGGGCAATCAGGATGAAATAACTGACAATATTCGCCGAGGTCGTTACCTTACCGATATTTTCAACGCCGAGCACCCGCGCCACGTACGGGTATGTGATGAACGGAAACAGAAAACTCATCACTGTACGGGCAGCATAGAGCATCGCGTTGACCCGCAGAGACCGTTTTTTCATAGTTTCCCTCCGGTTACTTCAGCATAGATGCCCAGCAGCTGTCTGTAGTTCACTTCCGGATCATGCGTTGCCGCGGCCCGTATTCTGGCGCTCTTTGACAGCTCATTTGCCAGCGTGTCATCAGAAAACACCTTTTCTATGCAGGCGATCATCTCGTCAACCCGGTCAGCTTGATACAACAGTCCTTCCCGGCCGTCTTTCAGCATATCGGCAACCCCGCCGACATCGCTAGAAACTACCGGTGTTCCCAGAAGCATTGCCTCGCCGACCGAATTCGGAGAATTCTCAATCGAGGAAGCCGACAGGAATACATGGGCCCGCAGATATTGTTCCTTCATCTTTTCTTCATTCAGTTTTCCGGCAAAGAAAACATGGTCTTCCAGATGATACCGTTCGATCAGCTGCCGGACATACCGCTCATAGCGGGTCTCCCGGATTTTGTCATGCAGCGAATGCACTTTCAGGTCCTTGCCCGTTGTCACAAGCTTGATATCCGGATAGTGCTTCAGCAGCTGTGCGGCTGCCTGCAGGGCCAGATGGAAACCCTTGATCGGATAACTGCTCTGGCTGACAAAAATGCGGTGCCGCTCGCAGTCCGCAAGTGACCACTGCCCTTCGTAGAATGCCGGCCGGAGGGTTTCATTGCAGAAATGATAATTTACGTCCGGCTGGTGCAGCAGCGCAAAATGCCTGTCCCAGGAAGTGCGGCCCATGACATGCGCAGCCTGTTCCAGGATTGCAATTTCATAACTGCTCCGGCGGCAGAAATCTTCATACTCCAGGTTCGGTCCGGTTCTGCGCAGTCTGTCTTTCAGCGTCGGCCGGCGGATGGACGGATCCTTGATATATCCCCAGTAATAGTCTTTATAGACCGATACAAGTCCCTGAATATAAACGATGGTCTGATTCACGAGGCCCATTTCCCTGCACAGCTGAAAAACCGCATAGGAATGCATATACTCCGTGCCCCAGATCTGGATGACATCGGCATGGCAGGCGGCGATCACTTCACGGATCATCTGATTGTTTTTTTCATTGATATCCTCCGGTGACGCAATGAAAGGTATGCCGGCATAATGGATTGTCCCGGCAGTACCGCTGACCGGCAGGGCTGCCGGGTCCATCGGAAAGGCAATCGTCAGCTCCGCTTCCGCCGACAGTTTACGGCTCAGCTGTTCCAGCCAGCCGCCGCCGTAATTCACCGGCAGGCCAAGTGCTTCGGCAATCTGCGGCAGGGCCATGTTTGTTATCCAGAGAATCTTCATAGACTATGCTTAAGTTTATCATATTCACCGTCAAACTGCGGATATGATAGGATAATGACAGGATGAAAACAATTGTCGGAATCAATACGGTTAATTACGGAAGCACCGGTAAACTGATGCTTGGCCTGGCAGAACAGGCCCGCGCCAGCGGCTGCGTATATAAAACTTTCTGTCAGGACGGGCATGCCCAGATCAAGGGAATTCCTGACAATTCCTTTATCGGCACCTGGGTGGAGAAGCGGATTTCCGATGCGGTCAACACGGTCACCGGATACCAGGGCGCGCTGAATCACTTCGGCACAAACGCTTTTCTGAAAGAACTGGACCGGATAGGTCCTGATCTGATCCATCTGCATAACCTCCACTCCAATTTCATTAATCTGGAAAGCCTGTTTGCCTATATCAAAAAGAAAGATATCCCGGTCATCTGGACCCTGCATGACTGCTGGGCGTTTACCGGGCACTGCCCGCACTTTGTGACCGCCGGCTGTGAGCTGTGGAAAACAGGCTGTCATGACTGTCCCCTGTACAGAGAATACCCGGCCGCAATGACCGACCGTTCGGCACAGATGTATGAAAAAAAGAAACAGATGTTTACCGGGATCCCGAAGATGACGCTGACGGTGCCCTCCGAATGGATGCGCCGGTTTCTGCCTGATTCTTTTCTTTGCGAATATCCTTCCCGGGTGATTTACAACGGCATTGACCGGAATGTATTCCGGCCGGTTTCCTCTGCCTTCAGGGAGCGTCACAGCCTGGACGGCAAATTCATTGTCCTCGCGGTAGCGTTCCCCTGGACAAACCAGAAAGGTCTCGACCGGATGCTGGCTCTGGCGGAAAAACTGGACGACACATTCCAGCTGGTCATGGTCGGAACAGAAAAAAACGGCAGTGACAGGATCGTGTACATTCCCCGCACTTCCAGCCAGCAGGAACTGGCCGAAATCTATACCGCTGCCGATGTCCTGATCAATCCGAGCCGGGTGGAATCCTTTGGCCTGGTTAACGCGGAAGCCCTTGCCTGCGGTACGCCCGTGTTGTCTTACGGGGCGGGCGGCAACATTGAAACGTTTGATGAATCATGCGGCCGCCTGGTCGATGACGCCAATCTCATTGCCACCCTGGATGAGATGAAAAACAGGCCGCTCAGTCCCGCAGCCTGCCGGGAATATTCCCGCCGGTTTGATCTGAAAACCATGTATGAAAACTACCTCAGCCTGTATGAAGAGATGCTGAAGTAGTTTATTGCCGTTCCAGATAATACAGCTGATATCCATGCCGTGATACCACGGTTTTTTTCGTATACCACTGTTCGAGAATACGCAGCAGTTCACCGCTTTCGAAGTCATCATTTTCAGCCAGGACATTCAGATTCTCCGGCATGCGGGCACTGTAGTAGCAATCCCATTGTTTGCCATAGACAACAGTTGACATGGTTACCGGGGCGACCACGTTCTTCCCGGTGATAATGTACGCATATCCGTCATAGCCGCTGACAACGAGATTGTCACTCTCCATCAGGGGTGTGCAGTATTCCGCAAAAGTGAAGAAATCTGCCGATTCCGGTTCGATTCTGAGGCCCGGCAGGCCCTTATAGCTGCGGAAATATTCCGCAAAAACCGTATTGGCCATCGTGCTGGTCAGCCGGGCGGTCAAAACCATGCAGGCACACTGGCTCAGCAGCACAGCGGCCAGGAATCCCTGTACCAGGCGCTGCCGCTGCTTATCACCCATGACTGCCGCGAACACAAGAACAGCCGGAATGATCAGCCCGTCCGGGGAATAGAAACCGTTGTTGGTGGTCACAAAGCCGACGATCCAGATCAGGGCCAGCAGCACAGATGCGGCTGTTCCCCCTTTGTCCTTCCGGACCGCCGCGGCAGCTGCCGTAACCAGCAGAACAAGAAGATACCGGTCATACAGATACAGTGGTGTCCACCGCTGCATTGCCAGTTTCATCACGACATGCAGAAACGGGACAGCGCACATGACAATGATCCCGGCTGCCATGTCCGGCTTTGCTCTCCGGAATACGTATCTGGCCAGGAAGTACCCGGCACAGGCCGCGGCGCCATATTCCAGCATCCGCAGGCCATACCGCAGAAATTCCATGCCGTCCTCTTTCAGCAGGCCCAGCTTGCCGGCCGCAGAAACAGTGTGGGATTCATCCATGCCGATCATGCGGATGCTCTGGAACAGCCCGGTAATACCCGCCCGGGCAGCGACCGGGGCGAATACCGCGGCAGCGATGAGTACGCACACAGCCGCAAAAACACCTGCCTCCCGGTACTGTTTCTTTATGGTCTGGTACAGGAAAACCGGGACTGCCAGCACCACCATGGTCGGATAAGCAAGCGCAAGCAGTGAAAATACGATGCCTGCCAGGACAGGATGCGGCCTGGCATTCACCCATTCATCCCCCAGCAGGATCAGATATGTAATCAGGATTTTGGCTATGCCGGCATGCTCAAGAGAGAGGATGCTTTTGGGCAAGGCAGTTACCCAGACCAGGTATCCCATCACTGCCAGAGCCAATGATTCACTCCTGCGGTAAAGCCGGTGCAGGACCGGCAGTCCTGCCAGCATGGAGACGGCAATGCTGATCAGACGGTACCCGATTACCGGATTATCTGCAAACCACCGAAGGCCCAGAGCCCAGAATACAGATTCGAACAATCCGGAAAACTGGTAGGCATCAAAGATGTCCAGCATATAGCGGTCACCGCGCAGAAACCTGCCTGCGGTTACAATTGCGTACTGTTCATCGGTATCGAACCCGGTCTGTACTTTCCAATACAGGCTGAAAACAGTCAGGCACAGAAAAAACAGGATAACAGCTGCTTCAATTCCGGTGAACGACTTCTCTTTTTTCATGATACGGTTCTCAGCGGGGATCCTTATTCCGGCTGAGCAGTGCTTTCACTTCCACAGCGCACTCATAAACCAGCAACGTGTATGCGCACCCGTAAAGCCAGAATTCCACATAGGAAAGCGTCTCATATTCCAATACGCCCCCAAACCCGGAACATACCCCGAACAGC
>JAFOIT010000207.1 GCA_017420585.1 Solobacterium sp. | reverse complement strand
TCTTCGCCGTAGAGTTCCTTCAGTTCAGGTCTCATGCCGCCCTTGATCAGGATTTCCTTGAAGGTCATGTGCGGCTTTTTGGAATTGTCGATATCGCTCTTCAGGAATTCGATCGCATATGTGGCAGCCCCGGCAGCGCCCTTGACGAGCACGTCTTCGTCGATGTCGAAGTACCTGTTGTGGTGCGCCGCGCCGACACCCTTGTCATCGTTCTTCATGCCGATGAAGGCGAAGACGCCCGGCCACTGCAGCAGATATCTGGAGAAGCTTTCCGAAGCCATCCACGGCTCAGCGTCGCCGATGACGCAGTCACCGAGTTCTTCCTTCAGGACCTTGCGGGCAAACTGCGCGCATTCCGGATCATTGACCACGGCATAGCCCGGCATTGTGAAGCGGTTGTACCTGACGGTGCAGTCATAGGCATCGGCAGTATCCTCAATGAGTTTCTTGAAGGCGTTGTAGAACACCATGCCGGCCCCGTCACGGTCAAAGGTCCGCATCGTGCCGCCGAAGGTGCATTCATCCGGGATGACATTGCCCTGCAGGCCGGCAGAGAGCTTGCCGACCGAGTATGTCAGGGTCTTGTACGGATCGATCTTGCGCAGCCGGATGCCTTCCAGGCCCTGGTAAATCGCCGCGAACGCGTCAACCGGGGAAATGGACTGGTCCGGTCTGGAACCGTGGCCGCCGCGGCCTTCCAGGGTTACATCGAAGCCCATGGAACCGGCCATCATGTTTGTGTCGTTAATGGCAACCTTGCCGGTCTCCAGGGTGGAGAGCAGGTGGATGCCCCAGCAGCTGTCAATCTTCTTGTCGAGGCCCGTGTCCTCCATGTACTTGAAAATATACCTGACATTGCCAGTCATTTCCTCGCCTCTTTCAAAGCACAGGATCACCGTGCCTTCGATGTCGTCTTTTCTGTCAAGTAAGACCTTGGCAGCCCCCAGCAGCATCGCCATGTGGCCATCATGGCCGCAGGCATGCATGACCCCGTCATTCTTGGACTTGACAGTCCGCGGCTTGTCGAACAGAACCGTGTCGGTTTCCTGCACCGGCAGGGCATCGATATCCGCTCTCAGCAGAACGGTCTTCCCGCTGTCCTTGTCAGCCGGGCCTTTGATGGTGGCCAGGATGCCGCCGCGCGGAATGACAACATGTTCAATGCCGATCTTCTTCAGTTCTTCCGACAGACGGTCAACCGTCGCGTCCTCATGGTCGGACAGTTCAGGATTTTCGTGGAAGTAACGGCGCATGGAGATAATATAATCTTCATACTTCTTTGCCAGTTCGAAATTCGTCATAGATTATAAAAGTCCTCCCTTTCACTAAAATAAGAGTATCACAAAAATCCTATACAAGGATATTGTGTACATTATACAAATTATCGTTTTGTGCACAAAAAAACCGGAGTGTTTTCTCCGGTCAGTAGCCGCCTTCGATGACTTCCACCTGATCGCCGTAGGCCAGTTCGCTGTCCTCCTCGGTCAGATGATCTTCGTAGACAATACCTTCTTCAAATTTCTCATCCAGCACCAGTTCAATATCCTGGATATTGCCGCGCAGGTATTCGTAGTTATTGAAGTTGCCCCAGGAAGCCAGGCCGTTGGCCGCCCCGAAGTATTCCTTGGCAATATTCGAATCAATGACGAATTCGATCACGCTGGCATCGTGGCCGGCGCTGCAGCCGTCCGGCGCGTGTTCCGCCGCCTTGGCATCGATCTTGATGACCGGGATGACAATGCCGGTGTCCAGTTCCACGTAGTAACGGGTGCCCAGGGCGCCGAAGCTGTAACCCATGGCAACACCGATGAAGCCGTCCTTGTCCACCAGGAAGCCGGTTGTCTCATCCACCGTCATGTCATTGTGGATCCGCCGCCACTGGATGGAAGCTGTGTCCGTGATTGCCCGGTAGTCTTCATAGGTTTTCGTTGACGATGCCGAGCAGGCCCCGACGGATTCCGAACGGAACTCCTTGTGGTAGTCCTTCAGATCGGCAAGGCTAAAATCGTCAGGAGAATATCCTGCCGTGACGATCATACCGAGAAGCGCTGCCGCGCATGTCATCATCTTTGCACGTTTCATAAAGAGCGTAAAACTATTGTATCACAGCCTGTCAAGCCTGTTAACAGCGAATCTACCGCGGCGTGCCCGGACGGATGGTATTCCGGATCGCCTGGGTAATTCCCATGCGCACCATGGTGGACGCTGCCCCGTAGGATATCGCATAGCCGGCCTTGGTCTCATAGACCCGGACCGAACCCAGCTGCCGCAGCCGGGCGGCATTCAGTTTCGTCGGATCATAGAGGCTGACCACCAGACGGTTCTGGGAGGACTGCGTCATCTTGATATTGGCGACGCCGCCGACCGCCTCAATGGTGCCGTCAACCAGGCGCTGCCGGTCACCGACATGGAACAGGTCCAGGGCCAGATACCGGAAATACAGCCGGGTCATGAAGAAATACAGCACAAAGCTGCCGGCCCCGATCAGGGCTACGGTCATCGTTGCCCGCCGCAGGTGCGGATTGGTCAGATACGTCAGGTATTCCGGCAGGGTTCCGGGCATGACCGCCATCGTTCCCGTGCCGGTATAGTTGAAGCCGAGATATACGTGCATGGCCTGGAAAACCCCGAACAGGATGCCCGTGCACATCAGATGCATGCCGAACAGCAGCGGGCAGAGCAGCACCAGGGTCAGCTCGAGCGGCAGGATCACCCCGGCAAACATGGAAATCAGGGAGACCACAATATAGAACATCAGCATCCGCCGGCGGTCGACTTTATCCGTGCGGATGGAGAACATGCCCCACAGCATGCCCGGCAGGGCAAAGATGTTGAGCACATAATACGGGGTGATGAAGCGGCCCGCCATGCCGTTGAGGTTGCTGGAGGACAGCTGTGACGTCCAGATGGTCACATCGCCGATCAGGTTCGCCCCGGCCATGGAGATCCAGGAACCGCCGCTGACCCCGTACCAGAACGGGTTGCGCAGCACCGCGTTCAGGTTCAGCACGCTGGTGATGCGGTCCAGAATCCCGTACATCATCAGATTCATCGGATTGGTGGTATCTGCCGAAATGAAGCGGATCTGGCTCTGCAGCAGGCGGATGATATACGGCCAGGCAAAGGCCATGAGCGCACCGGCCAGCATGCAGACAAGGATCGTCTGGATGACGCACCAGACATCTTTCGAGATAAACGAGAACAGCCCGTACTCGCTGTGATGGCGCGAACGGCTGAAGCACCACAGGGTCAAAGCGGATACGATGGCCGCCGCGAACACCCCGGTCTGCAGCGGATAGCGCACCCCGCCGGTCGCCCCGACGATGTTCACGCTGGCTGTCGATATGCCGAGAATCGAGCTGTAAGCCGTTGCCGGCAGGTTCCCCGGCGCAAAGCACATGGTCATCACCAGGTAAGTCACATAACCGCTCAGGGCCGAAATGATCGAGGTGGCGCTGCCGGCTTTGCGGGTTACCAGGCGGATCAGGAACAGCAGCGGATAATTCGTGACCAGGAACGAACCGATGCGGATCATCGCTTCGGCCAGGGCCAGGATAATGCTGCTGTGAATGCTGATCAATGATGAAAATGCCGGGTTGGACAGCAGATTGCCCAAGCCCAGCAGGAACATCGCCGCGAACAGCACGCCGATGGGAAACTGCAGAACTTCATATAGTGAATGCCAGTTGCGCATGTATTATTTACTCCGTTGCCTATTTTATCATCATTACAATGCCGGCACAAACTCAGAACAGTGTTTTCAGCCGTTCAAAGTAGGAGATCCGCCGGCCCCGCCGCACTCTGACACTGCGGCCCGGGCTCATCCGGACGGTCACCCGCTGGATGTCATCCATGGGCAGCACATCATTGTCACTGCCCAGCAGGGCACCCTGGAAGCTTTCGGCGCGGAATTCGATCTCGGCTGTATTCTTCAGCACCAGCGGCGAGCCCAGCGACCGGTAGCGGGAATGATGAATGCCCGAAATCTCACACAGTTCAAGGACCGGCAGGCCTTCTGCCAGCACCGCGCCCCGCAGCGACCGGTTGTAGGCCGTGCTGCCCAGCTGCGTGCACACACACATGCCGGTGCCCCGGTAGGTCTCGAATTTCTCCCCGTTGATATAGATTTCCATGACCTGGGTCCGGGCGGCGTTTTCGATGCGGATCTCATTGACCGCATAGGTTCTGCCGCTGGCTGATATGCTTTCCAGCAGCGGCAGGCGCACTTCTTCTGTTTTCCCGTCCAGGAACACCTGCAGGAACTCCTCCAGATCACTCTCCCGGTAATCCGTGCAGAACCCCAGCGTCCCGGTATGCAGGCCATAGAACGTTACATGTTCCAGCTGGTCGAGGTACCGGTGCACGGCATAAAGAAAGGTCCCGTCCCCGCCGATGACAAACACCGTCTCCGGACTGTCTGCCTCGGTATAGCCGGCGGCTGTCAGCCGCTGCCGGATCTGTTCCGCCAGGGCAGCCGAGTGTTCATCTTTCCTGGTCACAAAAGCAAATGTGTTCATATGCAAAAGTATACTACATTCCCGGGCTTTTCCCGGCTTTTCGTTTAAGACTGACAGGTTTTCGTTTATTTACCTGTTTATATCCATATATAATGGTATCGGAGGAAAGAATTATGAAAAAGCTTACTATAGTTACTGCCGCCGCTCTGGCCCTTTCCCTGGCCGGCTGCGGCTCCAAGGCCCCGGAACCGGAAAAGCTCGACATCACCGGCTATTACGAACTCACCGGCATGGTCAACAGCGGTGAAGAAATGGCGTCGGAAGAACTCGAACTGCTCCGGGATATGGGCATGATCGTCTACCTGGATGTCAAGGATGACACCAATGCCGAGCTGAACGTTTTCGGTGATCCGCTGGATCTGACTTACGATGTTGATGCCATGAAGTTCTACGCCGACGGGGAAGAAATCGACTTCACCTATGAAGACGGCGTGATTGTCCTCACCCAGGATGAAGACTCCATGACGCTTACAAAGACCGAACGGCCGGCCGCCGAACCGACCCCGGAAGCCACGTCAGCTCCGATTGCGGCTCCGGCAGCGTCCGCCTGGGGCGGCGCATCCGCCAAGCGGGTCGGCATGGACGATATCGGTTACTTCAACATTCCGGAAGACTGGGTGGATCAGAGCAAGACTGATGATCCGGCCGCGATCACCCTGCATTACTGGTCCGCAGACGGCACCTACAGCCTGATGGTCTACAGCTACACGAAGGCCGAGTGGGAACCCTTCGGCAGTGAGTACGGTGAACTGGACACCTGGATTGACGAGACTGCCCGCGGCACCGCGGAGGAATACGCCGATATCCTGACCAGCGAAATCTATGACCTTCCGGTCTTCATTAACGGTTATAACGGCACCCGGGCAGACCTCCTGTTCAGTGATGATTCCGCGCTGACCAACGTGATCTTCAAGGATGATGCGGAAACCATCCATATCATCACGATGGAAACGTTCACTGAGGATTCCACCGCCCAGATCAATGACTTTACCAATTACGTGGTGGAAAGCTTCACCGTTGATCAGTAATTTCAATGCGGCTCCGGCACTCCGGAACCGCATTTCATTTTTTGCGGATACCGTGATCATAAGCCGTTATAATAGCGGGTGGAGGAATTCTTTATATGAAAAACGCAATTGTCCTGGCCGCCGGGAAAGGAACCCGTATGCACTCGGATGTGCCGAAAGTCCTGCATAAAGTCTGCGGCATGCCCATGGCCGAAGTCATTGTCAAGGTGCTGAAACAGGCCGGCACGGACCGCATTGTAGCCGTTACCGGCTTTGGTCACGCGCTGGTTGAAGAGGCCCTGGCCGGGCAGTGTGAGTTTGCCCTGCAGGAGCCGCAGCTGGGCACCGGGCACGCTGTCATGCAGGCCCGGCAGCTGGCCGGGGAAGACGGCCTGACCCTGGTTGTCAACGGGGATGCCCCGTGTCTGAAACCGGAAACCCTGAACCGTCTCTATGATGCCCTGGCTGATGCCGACATGGCCGTCCTGACGGTCTCCCTGGAGCAGCCGGGTGCCTACGGCCGCATCGTGCGCCGGGCTGACGGCAGCCTCGAGAAGATCGTGGAGTTCAAGGACTGCACAGAGGAAGAAAAAGCCATCCGCGAAGTCAATGCCGGCTTCTATGCCTTCCGCAACCGGACCCTGTTTGACCATCTGGGAGAGCTGACTGACAATAACGCCCAGAAGGAATACTATATCACCGACATGGTCCAGATCCTGCTGGGTCACGGCCTGCGGGTCGCAGCCGTGGAATCCGATGATCCGGATGAAGTCCGCGGGGTCAACGACAATGCCGAACTGGCCAAGGCCGAAAAGATTCTGCAGCGCCGCATCAACACCGCCTGGATGAAAAAAGGCGTCACCATCACCGATCCGGAGACCGCATATATCGGCCCGGATGTCATCATCGGCAAAGATGTCACGATTGGCCCCGGTGTTACCCTGTACGGGAAAACATCTGTCGGTGACCGCACTGTCATCATGCCGGGCTGCCAGCTGACCGACACTGCCGTCGGTGCGGACTGCACCGTCAATACCTCCGTAATCTGCGGACGGACACTTGCGGATAAAACGATAATTCAGCCTTATACTTACCTGAGAAATCAATGATTTTCTTATGGCATTATCCATTCATATCTGTAAAATAGATGTTGTTAGAAGGGAAAAGAAATGGTAAAAGACACGATTATCTTCGCACTGACCTCAAGCACCGATCTGGCCAGGAAAATTGCCGACAACCTGAAACTGCCGCTGGGTGAAATCAAGGTTGATCACTTCGCAGACGGGGAAATCCTCGTTACGCCGCAGGAAACAGTCCGCGGCCGCTCTGTCTTCGTAATTCAGTCCACCTGCCCGCCGGTCACCGAACGGCTGATGGAAGTCCTGGTCTGCATTGATGCCCTGCGGCGTGCTTCTGCCCGGGAAATCAACGTCATCATGCCTTACTACGGCTATGCCAGACAGGACCGCAAGGCCAGCCCGCGCCAGCCGATCACAGCAAAACTGGTCGCTGACCTGATCACGACAGCCGGGGCTGACCGGATTGTCACGGTTGACCTGCACGCTGCCCAGATCCAGGGATTCTTCAATATCCCGATGGATGACCTTACAGCCGTACCGCTGCTGTCCTACTACTTTACCGGCAAGGAATTCAAGGGCAAGGACCTCGTGGTTGTCTCACCGGATCACGGCGGCGTTGTCCGGGCCCGGCGGATGGCGGAAATCCTCGACGCGCCGATTGCCATCGTTGACAAGCGCAGACCGCGGGCCAACGAAGTGGAAGCCAAGAATGTCATCGGTGACATCAACGGCAAAACCTGCATTGTCGTTGACGATATCTGCGATACAGCCGGCTCACTTATAGCAGCCTGCCAGATCCTGAAGGACCACGGGGCCGGAGAGATCTATACGGCAATTACGCACGGTGTCTTCTCCCGTGATGCCCTGGAGAAGATCGAGGCATCCGTCATCAAGAAGATGGTCGTTACCGATACCATCCCGCTGCCGGAGAATGTAACCGAACGGACCACCAAGATCCGCCAGGTATCCATTGCGGACATGGTTGCGGATACCATCGAGGCCATTTACGAGCATAAATCCGTGGCCAAGGTTTATACCCGCTACAGTGTGAAAAAATAAGCGTGGACAGCGTCCCCCGGGGCGCTGTTTTTTTGTCCGGGATAATTAATATCCTGATCATTTTCACTTTTCCGGTTGTGCCTTATAATTAATAGCAGAAGTTTCAGGAGGTATTACAATGACAAACAGACCTCATTCCCGCAAGCGTGGGGAAGCCACTTCCTCGGGAAGTGTAAACAGACGTAACGAAGGCCTGAATTCGGACCGCGTCGGCAAAGATTCCGGCCGCCCCGGCAACACTCTGAACAACGGCCGTGAAGAAGCCCGGCAGGACCGCCGGGAAACCTATGAACGCAAAACAGAGACACCTGTGCAGCGCGGCATGATGGGCGGCGGGCCGTCCTACGGCAGACGCCGCGGCGGGGGCGGCGGTTTCATCCGCATCATCGTATTCATCCTGCTGGTCCTGCTTGTGATGAACATGTTCGGCAGCTGCGGCAGCGGCTCCGGTTCAGGTTCGGCAGCTGCGACCCCGGCCCCGACACCGGCCGTACAAACCCCGGCTCCGGCCCAGCAGTCCGGCAATGTGCTCCATGGGTACAACCCGCCGGTTACGACCTATACCCAGGTTGACTCGCAGGAGATCAATACGGCTTCGGTCAGCGGCGTGCGGGATAAGTTCACGAAACTGAAGGGCAACGGCCAGGATACCGTAACCATCATGATTTACATGTGCGGATCTGACCTGGAAACCAATTACGGCATGGCCACTTCGGACCTGAACGAAATGCTGTATGCCGACCAGGCTGACAACGTGAATATCATTGTTGAAACCGGCGGGGCGCGGAAATGGAACAACTCCGTTATCTCCAACCGGGTCAACGAACGGTACAAGATCATGTCCGGCCGGCAGATCGCCCGGCTGGCCACGCTGGATGACCGGGTCATGTCCGATCCGGGCAACCTGACTGACTTCATCCGGTTCAGTGCCCAGAACTTCCCTGCCGACCGCTATATGCTCATCCTGTGGGATCACGGCGGCGGCTCGGTCACCGGCTACTGCCATGACCAGAAGCACACCGGCGTCACCATGACCGTTCCGAAGATCGCCAAGGCACTCGCCGATTCCGGCATCAAGTTTGATGTCGTCGGTTTTGACGCCTGCCTGATGGCCAACGCGGAAACAGCCGTTGCGGTCGCGCCGTACGCAGACTACCTGATCGCTTCGGAAGAAACAGAACCGGGCACCGGCTGGTACTACACGAACTGGCTGAGCCGGCTGGCCGCGAACACATCCATCCCGACGGTTGATCTGGGCAAGCAGATTATCGATGACTTCATCATCCAGTCGGCCCGTACGTCCAGCCGTGACAAGACATCCCTGTCCATTGTCGACCTGGCGGAATTCGACGCGGTTGTCCCGACGGCCCTGAAGAACTTTGCCGTATCCATCAACACGAATATCGAGCAGGAGAACTACCAGCCGATCGCGGATGCCCGTTATGTGACCAAGGAATTCGCCCAGTCCACCCGGATTGACCAGATTGACATCGTGCATTTCTGCCAGAACATCAATTCCCCGGAATCCCGGGCCCTGGCCGAAGCCGTGCAGTCCTGTGTGAAGTACAACCGCACCAACAACATGAACAATGCCTACGGCATGAGTATCTATTTCCCGTATTCCTCACTGAAATCCGTGTCGGTCATGTCCGGCATCTATGAGAATATCGGCATGTCCGAATACGGCAGCGCCGTGCGTTCCTTTGCCGGCGTGCAGGCCAGCGGCCAGATGGTCACCGGGGCCGGGCAGAACAACCTGTTCAACATCCTCGGCGGCAGCGGCTCCTACAGCGGCTCGTCCACCCAGACCATCTCCAGCCAGGACATCATGAACCTCCTGCTCGGCACGACACCGGCCCCGCAGCAGTCCAGTTCCTACGGCAATTCCCTGAACTCCCTGCTGGGCGGCGGAGGCAGCGCCGTCACACCGGAAGACATCATGCTGCAGCTGATCTCCGGCATGCTGTCGAACCGGGCCAACGTGGTTGACACCAGCGAGCTGGAACTGACCGAGGTCAACGGCCACAAGGTTGTCGCCCTGAGTGAGGAAACCTGGGCCCTGATCCGCTCCATTGAACAGAGCGTATTCGTGGATGACGGCACCGGTTATATCGACATGGGCCTGGACAACGTCTTCGAATTCGATGATGACGGCAACCTGCTGGCAGAATATGACGGCAACTGGATGTCCCTTGACGACAACCCGGTCGCCTACTACATGATCAGCGACGAATATGTCGATGATGATAACTACCGCACCACCGGCTATGTCCCGTGCCTGGTCAATGACCAGAAGGCCCACCTGCTGATTGAATTCACCCCGGAAAACCCGGACGGTGTTGTCTACGGTGTCCAGAACGTCTATGAGGACGGCGTGGAAGCGCGTATTTACCAGCTGGTTGTTGACGACGAGGAACATGACGCCGATGTTGTTACCTTCATCGCCGACTACTATGACTACCAGAACAATTTCGATGATGTCTACGAAATCAGTGACCCGATTCCTTACGACGGTGAGCTGACAGTCGGCACCTTCCACATCGCCGGCCAGGGCACCATGTTCGGATATCGTCTGACCGATATCTACAACACCGAGCTCAGAACCCCGATGCAGGTTTACAGCGAATAATCATACAGAGACCATGCGGTGCATGGTCTTTTTTTTACGTTCCCGCTTCTGTTACAATCAGGATAGAACAGGAGGCCTATTATGTTCAGAGAAATGCGGAGAATCAAGCAGCAGATTACCGAAGCCGAATGCATCGAAGTCCTGAAGACCGGCAGACGCGGCGTGCTCAGTGTCCTTGGCGATGATGATTATCCCTATGGCATCCCGGTAGATTATATTTATGATGAGGAAACCGGGAATCTGTACTTCCACGGTGCGCCGACGGGCCACAAGATCGACGCTGTCACAAAACACGACAAAGTCTGCTTCACCGTCTTTGACAATGAAGAATTCCGGGAAGGTGACTGGGCTGCCTGGGTCAGAAGCGTCATTGTCTTCGGCCGGATCAAGGTCATTGCAGACCGGGAAAAGCGGCTTTCCGTAACCCGGCGGATCGGACTGAAGTATTATCCGACGGCAGAAGCTGTTGATGAGATTCTGAACCGGACTGCCGACCGGGTTGCCGCGCTGGAACTGTGTGTTGAACACATGACCGGCAAACTGGTACACGAAGAATAAGAAAAAGATCTTCACCGCAGGGTGAGGATCTCTTTTTTTTGCAGGCATCACGGCAGGACTCGGATATATCAGAAACAGCGCTGCCGGCGTTCCCGGCGGCACTCTTCGATATGCCCGCACCGGTAGCACAGCTCATTGTCGCAGACCCCGTCACTGCGGAAATATGACAGGATATTGTTCACCGTTGTTTCGGCAATATTGTTCAGTGCTTCCTCGGTCAGGAACGCCTGGTGCGATGTCACGATGACATTGGGCATCGAGATCAGCCGGGCCAGCACATCATCGCTCATGATGTGCCCGGACAGGTCGTTGAAGAAGATATCCGCTTCCTCTTCGTAGACATCCAGGCAGGCGGCCCCGATTTTACGTTCCTTGATACCGTTCAGCAGGGCTTCCGCATCCACCAGGGCTCCGCGTGATGTGTTGATCAGCACCACGCCCTTTTTCATCAGCCCGATGGCCCGGTCATCGATCATATGCCGGGTTTCTTCGGTCAGCGGGCAGTGCAGGGAGATGATGTCGCTTTCCTTCAGCACTTCATCCAGCTCCGCATATTCGATCCCGCTGTCCGGCTTCGGGAACTTGTCATACGCCAGCACCCGCATGCCGAAGCCCCGGCAGATATCCGCGAAGATCATGCCGATCTTGCCGGTCCCGATCACCCCGACCGTTTTGCCGTGCAGGTCAAACCCGGTCAGGCCGTTCAGGGAAAAATTGAACTCCCGGGTCCGGTTGTAGGCTTTATGAATGCGCCGTACCGATGTCAGCAGCAGGGCCATGGCATGTTCTGCCACGGAATACGGTGAATAGGCCGGTACATGCACGACATGGATTTTGCCGAACGCGTGCCGTACATCCACATTGTTGTATCCGGCAGAACGCAGGGCAATCAGCTTCACCCCGGCCGCGTACAGCCGGTCAATCACCGCGGCGTTGACCGTATCATTGACAAAAACACACACCACCTCACACCCTTCTGCCAGGGCCGCGGTTTCTTCGGTCAGACGTGTCTCAAAGAAACGGATATCCAGGCCGTTTTCTTTTCCGTACTTTTCAAAAGCCGGTCTGTCATAAGGCTTTGTATCAAAAAATGCAATTTTCATATATCCTCCTTTTCCTGTATACAGGAATGGTATATCTGTCCCTCTGCCATTCTTACATATGAACCCTTTGGTATCAACGAATACGCCCCGTATATAAAAGGCAGCTCGCAGGCTGCCGAGGATCTCAGATCGTAAATGCTTTCTGAATTATATGTTTATTTAAGCAGTTCGTTGACCTTTGCCTGAACAGCGGCGTAGTCATAACCGGCAGCTGTCAGCTTGTCTTTTCTTTCCTGGCCATTGCCCCAGTTGCCGCGGATGACTTCCTTGGCAACCTCTTCCAGCGGCTTCAGCGCAGCCGGAGCGGCAGCCGGTGCAGCACCGGACATCAGTTCATTGACCTTGGCCTGGACAGCTGCATAGTCATAACCGGCAGCGGCCAGCTTCTGCTTGCGGTCTTCTCCATTGCCCCAGTCGCCGCGGATAACTTCCTTGGCAACAACATCAAGGGCCTTCAGGCCGGCAGCCGGAGCAGCCTTGCCGGACATGATTTCATTGACCTTGGCCTGGACAGTCGCATAGTCATAACCTGCAGCTGTCAGCTTTTCCTTGCGCTCTTCACCATTGCCCCAGTCGCCGTGAATGACTTCCTTGGCAATGTCATCAACAGCCTTGAGGGCCGGAGCAGCCGGCTTGACGGTAACCGCCGGCTTGATCGGCGCAGCAGCCGGCTTAACGGCAGGCTTGACAACGGTAGCGGCAGGCTTGACAGCGGTGGCAGCCGGTTTAACAGGTGCCGGGGCCGGCTTGACTTCTTCCTTCTTGTCGTCCTTCTTCTTGCCGAGAGCAGCGATGTCAGCAGCAGTTACACCGCTGGCGCTCTGTGTAGCGTCGTTTGTGTCCTTCTTCTTGAACAGATCTTTCAATGCCATGATATTTCCTCCTTCAATTTGAAACTCAAGAGATCCTTCTGTAATTAATGTAACACGTTTTTTTATGCAAATGTCTTAAAATATCGAGACATTTCTCCCCCTATCGGGTAGTTTATTCAAACCGGATTCAGGTATGATATAATCTGCGTACAACAGGAGGAATATTCTATGGATAAAATTACCGTTTACGGCAGTAATGTATGCCCGGGCACGCTCGCTTTTCTGAACATTCTGACTTCAAATCATTACATGCCGGTATTTATCAACGTCACCGGTTCCATCACCCTGCTCAAAGAATTCATGTATCTGCGTGATACAGAAGCCTGCTTCGACGGCCTGCACGGCACCATGAGCATCGGCTTCCCGCTGATCAAGATGCCGGACGGCACGTTTACCAGAGACTACAAGATGGTCCTGGAATCCATCGGCATTGACGCTGACTACTCATTCCGGTAAACAGGACAGCCCGGTCCGGCATGAACTGCCCCACAAAAATGGGACACTCTTAAAAAAGCCGTAATTTACTTATGAAGGTATGATTCCCTAAATTGATAGGGAGTCATGCCTTTTAGTTTT
>JAFOIT010000206.1 GCA_017420585.1 Solobacterium sp. | reverse complement strand
TGCGGGGAGCACATCCAGCGGCGGCATCTGCAGGTGCACGACAGCCGAGCTGACCGGCTCATCCGTCACCAGGACTTCATAGACACTGTGCTGGCGGTCAAAGCCCACCTTGTTCGCGCCGATGCCATGGGTGGCGTTCCCCTGCGGGTCCAGGTCCACAAGCAGCACCCGGCGGCCGGCATACGCCAGCCCCGCGGCCAGATTCATACTGGTTGTTGTTTTGCCCACGCCGCCTTTCTGCATCGCGACAGCAATGATTTTTCCCATACTTCTATCCCTCATTTCGGAAACCGGATGGCAATCCGGACGTCTGTATCTGTTTCTTCCATGTCACTGACCACATCAATGCCCATGTTTTTGATCATCTGCACGCACTGGTTCACGGAATTGATGCCGATGCGGATGTTCCGGGAATACCCCCTGGTCTTCTGCCGTTTTTTCCGGCTTTGCTTCAGGGTCATCTTTTCCACATACGCTTCCGTCTGCCGGACATTCAGTTCCCGCTCCGTTACATATTTCAGGGCTTCTTCCTGCTGCTCCGGCTTCAGGGCCAGCAGGGCCCGGGCATGGCGCTCGGACAGGGTCCGGTCCATGACGGCTTCCTGTACCGACTGATTCAGGTTGAGCAGGCGGATCTTGTTGGCCACGGCCGACTGGGATTTGCCCACCCGGGCCGCCACCTGTTCCTGGGTCATGCCGGACTGCCGCATGATCTGCACATAAGCCTTGGCTTCCTCCACGGCGGTCAGGTCTTCCCGCTGGATGTTTTCCACCAGGGCCATCTCCGCCGCCTGGGTTTCGCTCGGTGAGAGGACATAGCCGGCAATCCGGTCGAGACCGGCCAGCCTGGCCGCCCGCCAGCGGCGTTCCCCGGCGATAATCTCATAGTGCCCGTCGACTTCCCGGACGGTAATCGGCTGGATCAGGCCGTTCTTCTGAATGGAGACTGCCAGTTCCTGCAGCGCCTGTTCATCAAAGTGAATCCGGGGCTGGTAACGGGACGGTTCGATCCGGTCCATGGGAATATCTACAACACGGGCCCCGCCGGAGATCCCGATCGCATCCAATAATCTTCTTCTTACGCTGTTTTCCATGCGGTCCTCCTTAAAGCGGGTTCTTTTTGATCTTCGCGTACGGCCGCGGATATCTGGCCGGGGTCGGTTTGTGCTTGCGGATGATGATATTCGTGCGGGCTTCGCCGCCCGGCAGTGTCTCGTTCTGAATGGCTTCGGTCTTTCCGCCCAGCACGGCAACAGCATGGGCCGCGGCCTGCAGTTCGGATTCGGCCTGTGATCCCTTCATGGCCAGGAAGATGCCGCCGGTCCTGGTCAGGGGCAGGCAGAGTTCACTGAGCACCGGCAGGTTCGCCACGGCCCTGGCCGTCGTGACATCGAAGTGCTCACGCAGGTCAGCGCTGTCCTCGGCCCGCCGGTTGTCCACCGTGACATTGTCCAGACCCAGCTCCGCGATCACCGCCTGCAGGAAGACACAGCGCTTATGCATCGGTTCCAGCAGCGTCACATGCAGTTCCGGGGCCACAACGGCAAAGACCAGGCCGGGAAAGCCGGCGCCGCTGCCGACATCACATACCGTCCCGCTTACGGGCAGGTATGCCATCGGGATCAGGCAGTCCGCAAAATGCTTTTCATAGACGTCCTCCGGTTCCGCAATGGCCGTGAGGTTCATTTTTTCATTCCATTCCTTCAGCAGTTCCGCATACCGCCGCAGCATGAAAGCGGTCCGGTCCGTCCAGACCAGGCCCCGCTGTTCCGCAAATGTCTGCAGCTGCTCAAGGTTCATGGTTACCTACTTTCTGATTTCATCCCGCAGATGGGAAATCTCCCCTGCGGCATTCTGGTTATCGGTGGCAAACAGGGAGCCATAGCGGAAGTACGCCGCCCCGACACAGCCTTTTTCCAGCGCCGTGCGGGTCTGGCGGGCCAGCATGTCATCGCTGTCCACCCACTCGGAAGCCGCATTGCCGGCCCACTGGTCCTCGGTGCCGATCTTGTACGCCGCCAGTCCGGCCGCCAGCATGACGTCGCTTTCCGCCGTTACCGCCAGCCATTCATCCAATGTTTCGGCATAGGGCTTGACGGGATGCCCGTAGCCCCAGTAAATCTGCGGGATCAGGATATCCACGGTCCCCGCTTCCACCCAGGCAGCCGGGTCCGCGTAGTACAGCGTCAGGTTGTTTTCCATATTGCCGGCGGTGGAAATCGTGAAGCGTTTATCGTGTTCCGCACAGACCGCATGTACTTCCTGCACGAGCGCGTTGATCTGCGCCGTCCGGAAACTTTCCCGGGAAATATCTTCCGCGTCTGCCGCCAGGCCGAAGATATAGGCATCAAAGCGGCGGTCTGCCCCTTCCGGATAGAAGTAGTCATCGAAGTGGATCCCGTCCACGTCATAGCGATCCAGCACTTCCCGCACAACCGCGACAACCAGGCTCCGGACCTCGGGATAGGCCGGGTTCAGGTACCAGCGGCCGTTGACCTGCCGCACCCGTTCATCGTTGCGCTCAATCCATATGCGGATCTGTGAATCCTCCGGCAGGTTTCCTTCCTCACCGACGGCCACGGAACGCAGCGGGTTGATCCAGGCTTCTGCCTGCAGGCCGGCCTGATGCGCGGCCCCGGCGAACAGAGCCAGCGGATCATAGTCAATGCCCGGCAGGCTCGCCGTCCGGGGATAGATGTCGGACGCATAGAAGGCGTCGGTAAAAGCACAGGCATGGATATATACCGTGTTAACGCCGAGATCCCGCATGTTTTCCACCGCGGCAGTGAGATCGGCCTGCATCTCCTTCTCGTCCTGGCCATGGAACATCTCTTCATAATCCAGGTAGGAGAACCACATGCCGTAGACACTGTCCGGGAGTTTCTGTTCGGCCTGTCCGCACCCGCACAGGACCAGCAGGCACAGGCAGGAAAGAATCTGTTTAAGCTTCATCTTCCCGTACGATGAATTCACTGTTCGGCAGGGTCCGGATCCAGTCACAGAAGGCCCGCCATTCCGGCAGACGGTGATCCCGCCGCTGGGCGTAGATGGTCTTCAGCTGCCGGTAATTGGTGGTCATCCGCGCGGTCAGCTTGAAGCCGGCCGGATTGGAGTAGAGAATTTCCAGATATTTCTGGGCGGACAGGTCCCGCAGGGTTGTCACATCCTTGCCTTCTGCCTTCAGGCGCCGGATGTCATCCTGCAGTTCGTTGTATTCCCTTGTCTTCTCCTTCATGATCGAGATGATCCGCGGATCGGTGTATTCGATATACGCCTTGTCCAGGTCGAACTTCGTGATCCGGTGCATGGTGGACTGCGAAGAGACAAAATCCAGGAAGTGGTAGCGCTCCGCTTCCACCCAGGCCTTGTTCGTGAAAGTCAGGTCGAACTGCACGATCACGCCGTTCAGGAAATTGTCATGCCCGCTGCCGGGAACGGCCCTGGCCAGTTTTAATGTCCGCTCGGTGATCTCCCCGTTGACGGTCGAAAGGTCGACAGCCATCGGATACTTGGACCCGCGCACGGATTCCTCAAGGCCATAGACCCTGACGTTCGATACTACATCTTCATATCTCATTTTCCTTTGTCCTCCTGCCTTTACCCTGCCGGATCGCAATGGCCAGCACCGCCAGATCCGCCGGATTGACTCCGGAGATGCGGGAGGCCTGCCCCATGGTCGCGGGTTTGTATTTGACCAGCTTCTGCCGCCCTTCCAGCGACAGGTTGTCCACTTCGTCATAGTTGAAGTCCAGGCCCAGGATCTGCTGTTCCATGGCCTGCAGTTTTTCGGCTTCCTTCCTGGCCTTGGAAATATAGCCCTCATATTTGAGGTCAATATCACACTTGGCCGCCAGTTCGGCATCCGGTTCCTCGCCGATGGTTTCCAGCAGCTCCCGGGTGGTGACCTTCGGCCGCTTCACCAGGTCCATGCCGTTGACCCCGGTATGGGAGTATTCATCATAGCCCCGGGCACTGAGATAGTCGTACACCCGGTCATCATCCAGGGTAAACACGGTCTCCCGCAGATGATCCTTCAGGGCGGAAAGGTCATCCATCTTCCGCAGGTAAGCTTCATAGCGCTCATCACTGACCAGGCCCACTTCATGGCCTTTGGCCAGCAGCCGCTGTTCGGCGTTGTCATGCCGCAGCAGCAGCCGGAACTCAGCCCGTGAGGTCAGCAGCCGGTACGGTTCGAGAGTTCCCTTGGTGGTCAGGTCATCGATCAGGACGCCGATATACGCTTCATCCCGCCCGAAGATCAGCGGCTTCCTGCCTTCCAGCTTCATGCACGCGTTGATGCCGGCAAGCAGACCCTGCCCGGCCGCTTCCTCATATCCGGAAGTGCCGTTGATCTGCCCGGCAGTAAACAGGTTTCTGATCAGTTTGTTTTCCAGGCTCGGCATCATCTGGATCGGATCCACGGCGTCATATTCAATCGCGTAGGCATACTTCTTGATGATGCAGTGCTCAAAGCCCGGCAGCGTGTGGATCATTTCCTCCTGGACATCCCTTGGCAGGGATGTGGAGAAGCCCTGCACGTAGATCGTGTCCATCTGCAGGGATTCCGGTTCCAGGAACAGCAGATGCCTTGGCTTGTCGGAGAACCGCACCAGCTTGTCCTCGATGGACGGGCAGTAGCGCGGTCCGACCCCCTTGACAACGCCGGAATACATGCTGGACTTGTTCAGGTTCCGCAGGATGATTTCGTGCGTCTCCGGGGTCGTCCAGGTCATATGGCAGCTGATCTGCTGCTCCGGTGAGCGGACGTCCTGGGGCCGGGTGGATTCACTGAAGTGCAGGAATTCCGTGGAGCCCGGTTCCAGCGGTGTCTTGGAGAAATCGATGGTCTTGGTGAAGACCCGCTGCGGCGTACCGGTCTTGAGCCGGAAGGTGCGCAGGCCCGCTTCCCGCAGGGAGGCGGAAAGATCCTCCGTCGTCAGTTCCCGGTCGGGTCCGCCCGGTGTCACTTCGGAAGAAATCATGTTGAGCCCGGCCATGTATGTGCCGGTGGTCAGCACGACGGCATCGGCAGTGATGCGGGACCCGTCCTTCAGGGTAATGCCCCGGACCGACCCGTCTGCCACATCCAGATGCACGGCCATGCCGGCCAGTACGGTCAGGTTGGGCTGGTGGGTGCATACATACTGCATCATGGCCTTGTATTCCAGCTTGTCCGACTGGACCCGCAGGGCCCGCACACCGGGGCCCTTGGCGCTGTTGAGCATCTTGAACTGCAGGGCCGTACGGTCTGCCGTGATGCCCATCTGGCCGCCCAGCGCATCGATTTCGCGCACGACAACACCCTTGGCCGGACCGCCGACCGAGGGGTTGCAGGGCATCTTGCCGATGTTTTCCACACTCAGTGTCAGCAGCATCGTCTTATGGCCGAGCCGGGCCGCCGCCAGGGCTGCCTCAATGCCGGCATGACCGCCGCCGACAACTATAATTTCGTAATCACTCATGGTTGAACACTTTCAGAAGCGGATCGAGATCCGGCTCTTCTGCCTCACTCATTACATCGAAGCATATCCGGCTGACCGGCAGCTGGTGCGCTTCCGCCTTGACGCGGTACATGGCCAGCGTGCCCATCATTTCCTTCATCCGGATATCACGATCCATCGTATTCCAGGTAAACGGCACAGCGATTGTCAGCGCATCGTTTTCCATGCGGAAACAGTCTGTTTCACTGCCGCGGATCATTTCCCAGCCGGGTTCCTTCAGACGCTGCCGGACCAGCCGCCGGGCCCGGGTTTCTTCCCGGCCGTTGCGGCCGTCACGGCCGATCTCCGCCCGGATGACCGCCAGCTGGTGACGGACTTCATCGGCGCGGAAACTGTTTTCCGGCTCGAAGGACTGGGCCGCACTCCACAGATCAATGCCGCCCTTTTCGGCCTGTTTCAGTATCCGGACCGTTACCTGGGGATCTTCCCGGTCCAGATAGCAGTAGCTTTCCAGCTGGCTGGAAATGGTGATGCCGATTTCTTCGGGAATCACCGGTTCACGGAAATACACGGCATCCGTCAGGTACAGGCAGTTGAGTTTCTCCGGGACGATCCCGCGCCGGGCCGCCTTGCGGATTGCGTCTTCCATCTGTTCCCGCGAATCATAGCCGTTGGCATTTCCGTATTTGTTCCACATCTGCCGCAGGGAGAGCTTCTCCGTGGCGACGTAATGGGCATAGCCCAGCAGGGCCTTGGTGCGCATGTGACCGCGCCGGGCGTAGAAAAACAGCAGGTCGCCCCGGCGGAAATTCGTAAAGCCGCTCTTTGCCGAAAGCCGCCAGAAATTCATCGAGCGGTTTCCGCAGAGGCGGTGGTACTCAATCATTTTTTCGTCAGTTACATACGCAATCGAGCTCATAATCAGAATCCTTTAGAAAATACCGAAGCTGTCGCCGTTTTCATCGACGCCCATGTTGATGGCCGCCGGTACTTTCGGCAGACCCGGCATGGTCAGGATGGTCCCTGTGTAGGCAACCAGGAAGCCGGCCCCGGCCGAAACACTGAGATCCTGGACATGGATATTGAAGCCTCTCGGACGGCCCTTGACCTTGTCGTTGTCGGACAGCGACATCTGTGTCTTGGCCATGCAGACCGGCATGTGATCCCAGCCGTTGGCCATGAAGATCTTGATCTTCTCTTCGGCCAGTTCGGAGTATTCGACATCATCCGCGCCGTAGATGGTCTGGGCGATCTTCAGGATCTTGGCCTTGATCGGCTCATTTTCGTCATAGATCGGGGCATAGTGTGTCTCCCCGTCGCACAGGGCCACAACTTTTTCAGCCAGTTCAATGGTGCCGTCACCGCCGCGGGCCCAGCCGTCACTCAGCTCAACCGGGAAACCGCGTTCCGCGCACCAGTTCTTCAGGGCTTCAACTTCCTTTTCGGTATCGGCCGAGAACTTGTTGATGGCGATGATGAACGGGACGCCGAAGTGCTGGATGGAATCCACATGCTTGGCCAGGTTTTCCGCGCCGGCCAGCATCGCTTCGACATTCTCTTTCGTCAGGTCTTCCTGTTCCACGCCGCCGTGCATCTTCAGGGCCCGGACAGTGGCGACAATTACCACCGCGTTCGGCCTGAGGCCGCCGAAACGGCACTTGATATCGAGGAACTTCTCTGCCCCGAGGTCAGCGCCGAAGCCGGCCTCCGTGACGACGTAGTCAGCCAGTTTCAGGGCTGTTGTGGTGGCGATCAGGGAGTTGCAGCCATGCGCAATATTGGCAAACGGGCCGCCGTGGATCAGCACCGGGGTGTGTTCAAGGGTCTGCACAAGGTTCGGCTTGATCGCTTCCTTCATGACTACGGCAGCGGCCCCGTCAACATGGAGGTCCTTGACGGTAACCGGCTTGCCTTCATATGTGTAGGCCACGATGCAGCGGCCGATCCGCTCCTGGAAATCCTTCAGGTCATGTGACAGGCAGAGGATGGCCATAACTTCCGTGGCAACGGTGATGACAAAGTGGTCTTCCCGCTCCACGCCGTTGGTCCGCTTCTTCTGGCCGATCGTAATATCCCGCAGCGTGCGGTCATTCATGTCCAGGCAGCGCTTCCAGACGACCTGTTCCGGGTCGATGTTCAGCGGGTTGCCCTGGTACATGGAGTTGTCAAGCACGGCCGCGATGAGGTTGTTGCAGGTAGTGATGGCATGCATGTCGCCGGTGAAGTGCAGGTTGATCTCTTCCATCGGGACAACCTGGGCATAGCCGCCGCCGGCCGCGCCGCCCTTGAGGCCGAAGACCGGGCCCAGGGAAGGTTCACGCAGGCACGCCATGACATTCTTGTTGATCTTGGCCAGGCCGTCAGCCAGGCCGATGGTCGTCGTGGACTTGCCTTCGCCGGCCTTGGTCGGGGTGATGGCGGTCACGAGGATCAGCTTGCCGTCCGGACCGTCTTTCCTGTCTTCCCGGACCTGCAGGGAGATCTTGGCCTTGTTGGTGCCGTACGGCTCCAGGTACTTCCGGTCGATGCCTGCCTTGTCGGCAATGATGTTAATGTCTTCCAGGACTGCTGCCTGGGCAATGCGAAGATCGTTGTTCATGTTGTTTTCCTCCACATGGATCAGCCCATTCTCCGCCGGTCAGACAGAGCATGGATCAGGGTCATTTCATCAGCATAGTCCAGCATTCCTCCGGAAGGCAGACCATGGGCAATACGGGTTACCAGGATATCCGGACATTCCCGTTTCAGCAGCCGGTCAAGATACATGGCTGTTGTTTCACCGTCAAGCGTTGCGCTGGTCGCCAGAATCACTTCATCGGCATCCTTTGCCCGGGCCACGAGCGCATCGATATTCAGATCTTCCGGCATGATGCCGCGGGAAGAGGAGATCAGGCCGTTGAGCACGTGGTATACCCCGTGATATTCACCGGTTTTTTCCATGGCCAGCACATCCTTGGCGGACTGGACCACGAAGATCTGGCGGTGGTTGCGTTCCGTGTCCCGGCAGATGGAGCATTCCTCCTCTTCGCAGAGATTGCCGCAGATCCGGCAGTGATGAAGCTTTGTCTTCACATCCATCAGGGCCTGGGCAAATTCCCTTACTTCTTCGGGATCCCGTTCGGTAATCAGCAGGGCATAGCGTTCCGCGGTTTTCTCCCCGACGCCCGGAAGCATCCGGAAGCTTTCGATCAGTTTCTGCAGACTGACCGGGTACATCACATGATTCCCGGGATGTTCATCCCCTGCGTCATGACCCCGAGTTTGTCCGCACGGTCCTGGCTGGCCTGTTCCAGGGCGTCATTGACCGCGATCAGGATCATATCCTGCAGCATTTCACGGTTGTCCTTTTCGAGCAGTTCCTCGTCGATAGTGACTTCCAGCACTTCCAGGCCGCCGCTGACCTTCACCGTGACGCCGTCACCGCCGGCACTGCCGGTATACTCGGTATTCTGCAGTTCTTCTTCGATCCGGCCCATCTGTTTCTGCATTTCCTGGGCCTGCTGCATCAGTTTGTTGAAATCCATGGTTATTCTCCTTCCGCGATTTCGAGCATATCACCGAACAGGTTCCGGGCCCGGTCTTCCAGGGTTTCCGTTTTCTGTTCTTCCTGTTGTTTTACGTAGCGGACGACCGGCATGGCCGGCGGCAGGGCGTTTTCCCGCCGCAGCCGCACGAATTCCTGCACGGCTTCGTCATAGGCACTGTTGCTTACCGCAAACGGCATGCGGTCCACGCCGTTCTGCTTCAGCCATTCATAGAATTCCCGGTTGAACGCTTCATCGTTGATGCTGCGGACCACGGCATCACTGGTACAGCCCAGCAGGATGCAGTCATCGCCGCTGGCCTTGATTTCCGTCTGCCTGAGCATAGCTGCGTAACGGTCTGCCGGGATGCCGTTCATACGCACGGCCAGGCGGTCGAGGTCAGCCGTCTTGCAGTCCTTGCGGCACTGCACCAGCAGCGACACGATTTCACTGACGCTATATTCCCGGGCCGGGACCGGCTCAGCGGGTTTCTCCGCGGCCGACGGAGCGGCTGCCGGCTGTTCCGGGATTCCCGGCTGAGCGGCCGGCTTTTCCGGTGCCGGTTCTTCGGCTGGAATGTATGCATGCATGTTTTCCGGCTGTTGTTCTGATGCGGGTTTCTGCCACAGCAGCATTTCCATGCAGGCCAGTTCCAGCAGGGTGATGACATCCTGCCCGGTCCGGTAGGACTGCTGGGCCGCGAGCAGCCGGTCGGCCATCCGCAGCAGCACCTCAGCCGGTACTTTTCCGCTGAGGTCGGCAGCCTGGGCCGCCGTCAGGGTGCGCAGCAGGGCTTCTTTCTTCGTATAGCGCCAGATGACGCCGTCCTTCAGCACCGCCGCCAGGTCTTCGGTCAGTTTCCGCAGGTCCAGGCCGCCCTGCTCGTATTTCTGCAGGCGGGTCAGGACCCCGGCCATATTCCGGGAGAAGATATCTTCCAGCAGGCCCAGTTTCTGATCGGCTGTCGCCAGGCCGTAGACCCGGTTGATGCCTTCCTCGGTAATTTC
>JAFOIT010000022.1 GCA_017420585.1 Solobacterium sp. | reverse complement strand
GCGATGGCTGAAACGGTCAAGGCATCCTTCGGCGGTGCCCTGGCATGCCGGGGACTGCTGGTCATCAATCCGGAGCGCATCATTGTGACGACCCCGGGTCCGGCAAACAAGGAAGAACTCTGAGGAATAACCGCTGCCCTGAAGCGCGGCCCGCTGCTGTACAGTACGTACAGCAGTTTTTTCATTCATGTAGAAAGCACAAAAAAAACAGCACGCAATTGAACGCACGCTATTGATTTTCTGATCAAGCCGCCGTATCATATCCTGCGGGAGGTATTGTTCATGGATATCGGATTCAGGATCAAGAAGATCAATGATCTGATGGAAAAACAGGTCAATGCCATGCTGGAAGAGCTCGGCCTGACCTTTTCCCAGCATCATGTGCTGATCTATCTGATCCATCATGATAAAGAGCCGGTCAGCCTGAAGGAACTGGAAAAGCATTTCCGGGTTGCCCAGGCCACCATGGCCGGCATCGCAGTCCGTCTGGAAGCCAAGGGCTTTGTCGTCAGCAGCACAGATCCGGCCGACCGCCGGGTCAAGCGTCTGGCCCTGACGGAACTGGGCCGGGAAGCCTGTGCCGTGTCCAGGCGGCATATGGAAGAACGGGAGGAAGCCCTGAAAGGTGTCCTCAGTGAAAATGAATACAGCTGCTTTGTCAGCTGTCTGGACAGGATTTACGAAGCGATGAAACAGAATGCGGGAGGTGAGGACGAATGCTGGAAACACTGAGGAAACAGGTGGGAATCTATAAGACGGCAGCCGTCATGACGCCGTTCTTCACCGCCGGGGAAGTCCTGATGGACGTCATGATTCCCTATGTGACGGCCAGCCTGATTGACAAGGGCATCGAGGCCGGCAATATGGCCAATGTCTGGAAGTACGGCGGCATCATGCTGGTGCTGGCGTTTGTGGCGCTGTTCTGCGGGTTCATGTCCGGCCGCAACGCTGCCTACGCGTCCACCGGGTTCGCCGCGAACCTGCGCCGCAGCATGTATGACAAAATCCAGACCTTTTCCTTCGCGAACATCGACAAGTTCTCGACGGCCGGCCTGATTACCCGGATGACCACGGATGTGACCAATATCCAGAACGCGTTCCAGATGATCATCCGCATGGCGGTGCGGCCTCCGATGATGCTCATTATGAGCGTTGTGATGTGCCTGACCATCAGCCCGTCGCTGAGTTCGATCTTCGCGGTGGCGGTGGCAGTGCTGGCCGTCGGGCTGGCCCTGATCATGGTCAATGTCACCAAGATCTTCCGCAAAACCTTTGAGAAATACGATGAGCTCAATGCCAGCGTGCAGGAAAACGTGTCGGCTGCCAGGGTCGTCAAGGCCTTTGTGCGGGAAGACTATGAGACACAGAAGTTCTCCGCGGCAGCCCGGAACCTGAAGAAGATGTTTGTCAGCGCGGAAGCGATTATCGCCTTGAACAACCCGATCATGATGACGGTTGTCTACGGCTGTATCATCGCGCTGTCCTGGTTCGGCGCGAAGCAGGTGGTCGGCGGGGTGCTGACAACCGGTGAGCTGACCTCGATGTTCTCGTACATCATGAACATCATGATGTCGCTGATGATGCTGTCAATGGTCTTTGTCATGATCACCATGTCCGGGGCCAGCGCCCAGCGGATTTCCGAAGTGCTTAATGAAGAACCGGATATCACCAATACACAGAACCCGGTCATGGAAGTTAAAGACGGGCAGATCGATTTCGATGATGTGTATTTCTCCTACAAGAGCGAGGGAAGCGGCGACGCGGTGCTGGAAGACATCGACCTGCACATTCACTCCGGGGAAACCATCGGCATTATCGGCGGCACCGGTTCGGGCAAGTCAACCCTGGTGTCCCTGATCTCCCGGCTGTATGACGTGACGTCCGGTGCGGTCCGGGTCGGCGGGGTCGATGTGCGGGAATATGACCAGGAAGTGCTGCGGAACAACGTGGCGGTCGTGCTGCAGAAGAACGTGCTGTTCTCCGGGACCATCCTCGAGAACCTGCGCTGGGGCAAGACAGACGCCACCGAGGAAGAATGCATCGCGGCCTGCCGGATGGCCTGTGCCGACGAGTTTATTGAGAAGTTCCCGGACGGTTACAACTCCCGGGTGGAACAGGGCGGCAAAAACCTGTCGGGCGGCCAGAAACAGCGGCTGTGCATCGCGCGGGCCCTGCTGAAGAGCCCGAAGGTGCTGATCCTGGATGACTCGACTTCCGCCGTGGATACCGCCACGGACGCGAAGATCCGGACCGCGTTTGCGGAATATATTCCGGAAGTGACCAAACTGATCATTGCCCAGCGGATTTCCAGTGTCGAGCATGCCGACCGGATCGTCGTGCTGAACGAAGGCCGGGTGGACGGCTTTGACACCCATGAAAACCTGCTGCAGAACAACGCGATCTATCAGGAAATCTATGAAACACAGATGCATGGCAACGCGGACTTTGATGAGCCGCAGCGCATGGGAGGACAGTCAAGATGAGCGGACCAAGAGGCGGAGGACCAAGAGGACCGCGGGCCATGGGGCCCCGGCCGAAGGTCAAGAAAGGCACCCTGACAAGGGTTCTGAAATACATGTTCCAGAACTATCTGCCGCATATGGTCCTGGTTGTGGTCTTCATTGTCCTGAATGCGGTGTGCACCCTGCAGGGAACGCTGTTCATGCGGACCCTGATCGACGATTATATCCTGCCGATGATCGCGCAGGGCAGCACGGATTTCGTCCCGCTGGCCCTGGCGCTGCGCCGGCTGGCGGCGATCCTGGCGGTCGGTATCTTCTCGGCCTGGGCCTATAACCGGATCATGGTGACGGTCAGCCAGGGCACGATGGAAAAGATGCGGGTGGAGCTGTTCAGCCATATGCAGACCCTGCCGATCCGCTACTTTGATACCCATGCCCACGGCGATATCATGTCGATCTACACGAATGACATCGACACCATGCGGCAGGTGATCGGCCAGACCATCCCGAATGTCATCAGCTCCTCGGCCACCATCGTGACAACCTTTGTGTCCATGGTGCGCATGAGCATCCCGCTGACCGGTGTATCGCTGTTCATGATCGCGATCATGATGACGGTATCCGGCAAGATCGGCGGCCAGTCCAGGAAGTACTTTGTGGAACGGCAGAAAGCCCTGGGCAAGGTCAACGGCTATATCGAGGAAATGATGGAAGGCCAGAAGGTCATCAAGGTCTTCTGCCACGAAGAGGAATCCATCCGTGATTTCCGCGCACTGAACGAAGAACTCCGCAGCAGTGCCAACAACGCGAACAAGTTCGCGAATATCCTGATGCCGATCAATGCCAACCTGTCCCAGATCAGCTATGTGCTGGTGGCGGTGGTCGGGGCGGGCCTCTCGCTGTCCGGGCTGAGCGCCCTGACCCTGGGTACGCTGGTATCGTTCCTGACCCTGAACCGTAACTTCACCAGGCCGGTGAACATGATTTCCCAGCAGGTCAATTCCGTGGCGATGGCCATGGCCGGTGCCGAGCGGATCTTCGACCTGATGGATGAAGAAAGCGAAACGGATGAGGGCTATGTGGAACTGGTCCGGGTCCGGGAAAATGAAGACGGCACGCTGAGTGAAACCGATGAACGGACCGGCACCTGGGCCTGGCGGCATCCCCACAAGGCGGAAGGAACCGTTACCTATCAGAAACTCAACGGCAAGATCACCATGGACGATGTGGACTTCAGCTATGACGGCAAGAAGACCGTCCTGCACAACATCACGCTGTACGGCCTGCCGGGTCAGAAGATTGCCTTTGTCGGTTCCACCGGGGCCGGCAAGACAACCATTACCAACCTGATCAACCGGTTCTATGACATTGCCGACGGCAAGATCCGCTTCGATGACATCAATGTCAACAAGATCAAGAAAGGCGACCTGCGCAGGTCCCTGGGCATGGTGCTCCAGGACACGCACCTGTTTACCGGCACGATCATGGACAACATCCGTTACGGCCGGCTGGACGCGACCGACGCGGAATGCCGCCGGGCCGCAAGGCTGGCCAACGCGGACGGCTTTATCCGGCGTCTGCCCAACGGCTATGATACGAAGATCACCGGTGACGGCGGTTCGCTGTCCCAGGGTGAGCGGCAGCTGCTGGCCATTGCCAGGGCGGCTGTGGCTGACCCGCCGGCCATGATCCTGGATGAGGCGACATCGTCCATCGATACCCGCACCGAGACGCTCGTGCAGCGGGGCATGGACGCGCTGATGAAAGGCAGGACCACGTTCGTCATTGCCCACCGGCTCTCCACGGTCCGCAACAGTGACTGCATCCTGGTGCTGGAACAGGGCCGGATCATCGAACGCGGCACACACGATGAACTGCTGGAGAAGCAGGGCAGATACTATCAGCTGTATACCGGCAACGAAATCGGCGGGTAACCGTCAGGGGCACGGAGAACCGTGCCCTTTTGCGTTCCCGGGAATATAATGAAGGCAGGGGAACAGATTATGCTGAAACAGAAAAGAGATACGGAAGTACTGGAACTGGAACTGAACCGCGCCCTGATCAAACTGCTGGATACATACTGTGCAAACACCGGCGTGTCCCGGACCGTGGCGGTGGAAAAGCTTCTGCTGAAACAGCTGGATGAGTATTTCCACGGGCATAAAAAGACACAATGATCACCCCGGCGGAACTGTGGTTCCTGGAACAGAAGCCGGCTGCCCTGCCGATCTATGAGGCGTTCCGGGCCGCTGTGCTGCAGGCTGTTCCCGAAGCCCGCATTGATGTGAAGAAAACCCAGATATCATTTTTCGTGAAGCACATGTTCGCAGCCGTGTCGTTCCTGCCGGCCCGCCGAAAGAAAGACCGTCCGGAACCGTACCTGACGGTGACGTTCGGGCTGCGGTACCGGGTGGAGAACGCGCGGATTGCGGCGGTGTCAGAACCGTATCCGCACCGCTGGACCCACCATGTCCTGCTGGGTTCGCCGCAGGAAGCGGACGATGAACTGCTGGCATGGATCAGCGCGGCGGCTGATTCGGCCGGCCGGGAACAGCCGCAATAAAACATTGGGCCGGAGCATTCCGGCCTTTTGTTTTGACAGGCAGTTCCGGCCCGGACAGAAGGCAAAACCGACTGTATGCAGGCCGGATAATATGTGTAAAATGAAAAGGTAGAAAAGAGGAATCTGAATATGGAACTGAAAGATCTTGTCCCCTGCTATGTATACGATAAAAAGACAATTGACGATGCCTGTGAAGAGCTGAAACGGGAACTTCCGGGCTTTGACTTCCTGTATTCCATCAAGGCCAATCCGTTTGTGCCGGTTGTAAAGACCATTGCCGGCCACGGCTTCGGCGCGGATGCGGCATCCTGGCGCGAAGTGGAGGAAAGCCTGGCCTGCGGGATGAAAAAGGAAGATATCTATTACTCCTGTCCTGGCAAGAGTGAAAAGGACCTGCGCAATGCCTGGGGCAAGTGTGTCCTGGTGGCGGACAGCCTGAATGAGCTGAAGCTGATCCAGAAGATCGCGGCGGAAAAGGGCGAGAAGGTCACCGTCGGCCTGCGCGTCCATCCGCTGTATGTCATGGGTTCCGGCAGCCCGGGCCCCAGCAAGTTCGGCGTGGACCTCGAACAGCTGGATGAACTGAAGAAGGTCATCGCAGCGTGCCCGGATGTGCGGATTGCCGGCATGCATGTGCACCTGCGCTCCCAGGTGCTGGACGCTGAGACGATCGGCCAGTATTACATTGATACGATGAAGACCGCGGTCATGCTCAGGGAAGAATGCGGGGCAGACATGGAGTTTGTCAATTTCGGCTCCGGCAT
>JAFOIT010000205.1 GCA_017420585.1 Solobacterium sp. | reverse complement strand
CTGCTGGAAGGCGTCAACGGTTCCGGCAAAACCACCACTGCCGCAAAATTGGCCCGCATGTATCTCAATGAGGGCCGCTCCGTAGCCTTCACAGCGGCCGATACCTTCCGGGCCGGGGCAATTGACCAGCTGGCTGAATGGGGGAACCGGTTGAATATTCCCTGTGTCAAGGGCAGGGAAAACGGTGATCCCAGTGCGGCAATCGTGGACGGCTGCCGCTTCGCAAAGGATAACGGCATTGATATCCTGCTGTGCGACACCGCCGGCCGGCTCCAGAACAAGCAGGGGCTGATGGCGGAACTCAGCAAGATGAACCGGGTTGCCAGCCGGGAAATCGAAGGGGCCCCGCACAACACCTGGCTGATCCTGGATGCCACCACCGGTCAGAACGGTCTGGCCCAGGCTGAGATCTTCAATGAGGCCAGCAAACTGGACGGCATTATCCTGACCAAGATGGACGGTACGGCCAAAGGCGGCATCGTCCTGGCCATCAAGCACCAGCTCGAACTGCCGGTCTTCTATCTGGGCCTGGGCGAACAGCCTGAGGACCTGCGTCCGTTTGACCTGGACGCTTATCTCTACAGTCTGGCGGAGGGCATGCTGAATGGATGACAGAATCCGCATGAATCTCTGTCTGGACTTCTATGAAGAACTGCTGACCGGAAAACAGCAGCGGATCTGCGACTACTATTTCCGCAATGACCTGTCCCTGCAGGAAATTGCCGAGATGGAAAATGTGAGCAGGGCGGCAGTTCATGATATGATTAAACGATGCAGGGATGAACTGCTGCATTATGAAAACACCCTGCACATGGCTGCCGCGTATGAGAAGCGCATGCAGCTGTACAGGGAAATCAAGAAAACCGCTGACGCCGGCATCAACAGGCTGGTTGATCAGTGCATCGATACTGAAATCGGAGGAGGAAAAAATGAGTAAGGTTATTTCAGTTAATTCCGGGTCATCATCGCTGAAGTTCCAGCTTTATGACATGCCGAGTGAAACAGTTCTGACATCTGGTCAGGCTGAACGGATCGGCCAGAACATGGGTATGTTCACCATCAAGGTCAACGGGGAAAAGATTCAGACAGAACTGCCGCTGCCGGACCACAAGGCTGCTGTCGACATGCTGCTGAAGTCCCTGGTTGAACACAAGATTGTTAATTCACTTGACGAAATTCAGGGCGCCGGCCACCGGATCGTCCAGGGCGGCTCCTATTTTGACCAGTCCGTCGTCGTTGATGAAGATGTTGTCGCCAAGGTTGATGAACTGAAGGAACTTGCGCCGCTGCATAACCATGCACATCTGGTCTGCTACTATGCATTCCGTGATGCCCTGCCGAAGATCGGCCATGTCTTTGTCTTCGACACCGCTTTCCATCAGACCATGCCGGCTGAGTCCTACATGTTCCCGGTACCGTACAACTGGTATACAGACTATAAGATCCGCCGTTACGGTGCACACGGCACAAGCCATATGTATGTCAACCGCAGAACTGCCGAACTGATGGGCCGTGACTACAAGGATATGAACATGATCACCTGCCACCTGGGCAACGGTGCTTCCATTACCGCCATCAAAAACGGCAAGTGCATCAATACCTCCATGGGCCTGACCCCGCTGGGCGGCATCATGATGGGCACCCGGTCCGGTGACATCGACCCGACTGTTGTCTTCTACATGATGAAGAAGCTCGGCTGCACACCGGCAGAAATGGATGACTATCTGAACAAGAAGTCCGGCATGCTCGGTGTATCCGGCATCTCCAGTGACGCCCGTGACATCCAGGCTGCTGTCAACGAAGGCAATGAACGCGCCATCCTGACAACTGACCTGTACCGCAACCGGGTTGTCAACGTCGTCGGCGGTTACTACATGGAACTCGGCCATGTTGATGCCATCGCCTTTACAGCCGGTCTCGGTGAGAACGATGTCTTCATGCGTGAACGGGTCCTGAAGCACCTTGAAGAGGGCATGGGCCTGAGCATTGACTATGATCTCAACGCCAAGATTCACGGCAAGGAATGCCTGATTTCCAAGCCGGATTCCAAGATTGCCGTCTGGATTGTCCCGACCAACGAAGAACTGATGATTGCCCGCGATACAGTCCGTCTGCTTGGTCTGTAAGATGTCAGGAACACAGATTGCGGAACAAATGATAGCGGCTGATATCATCACGATTTTCCGGCATCAGCGGCCTGACTGCGACGCCCTTGGCGCCCAGTTCGGCCTGAAATACTGGCTGCAGGAAAACTTCCCGGATAAGACTGTTCTGGCTCTTGGCCTGGAGCAGGGAATCCAGGGGGATTTCCCGGCCAGTGATACGGCAGATGATGACATCATCCGGCACAGTACGGCAGTCATTCTGGATACGGCCGGACAGGACATGGTGGATGATGCCCGGTTTGCCCAGGCTGCTTTCCGGATCAAAATCGATCATCATCCGGATCACGAGCCTTACGGGGATCTTCGCTGTGTGGATGAAAAAGCAGCTGCAGTCTGTGAAATTCTTGCCCACCTGTTTGCGTCCCTGGAACCTGAGTACAATGTATCGTTGCGGACTGCGGAATGTCTTTACCGCGGGCTGCTGACGGATACGCTCTGTTTCCGGACGGCAAACACCACTGCTTCAACTCTGGCGGCTGCTTCGTGGCTGGCTTCCAAAGGAATACATATTCCGGAACTGAACCGTGAGCTTTTCGATCAGACTCTGCATGAATTCAGCTTCTCCGGTTTCATCCGCCGTTCCGTTGTGATCAGGGAATCTTCTGCCTGTGTAATTCTGAATCGCCAGGACCTGCTTGACTGGCATATGACGGGCTCGGAAGCAAGGAATTTCATAGACGAGCTCGGGCATGTCAGGGAATTTCAGACCTGGGCAATCTTTACCCAGCATGAAGATCCGGAAGATGACAGATATGACGGGTCGCTGCGCTCCAAGCACATTGCGGTCAATGAGATCGCAAGACAGTACGGGGGCGGCGGACACCGCAATGCGGCCGGAGTCAAAAATCTCAGCCGGACAGATGTAGACGAAATCATTGATAAAATGATTTCCGAAGTATCTGTCTGTGACCAATAATTTGTCTGAACGGAGGAATCATACATGGACAGCATCAACAAGAAATTCATCTCTGAGGTCATCGCGGAAAAGCATGATCTGACCAAAAAAGAATCCGCAGAAATCCTTGATCTTGTCTTCGATACAATTACCGATGCACTGATCAAAGGTGAGCGGGTCGACATTACCGGCTTTGGCAGATTCGAAGTCAAGACAAGGGCTTCCCGGACCGGTATCAATCCGCAGACCAAGGAAGCGATCGAAATCAACGCCACAAAGGTACCCGGATTCAAGGCTTCCAAGAGCCTCAAGGACAAAGTCCGCTGAATAACAGGGAGACAGCTCAAATGAGTTGTCTCTTTTTTATTCGTCGTGTATCGTATTAAATCAGGAGGCTTTTTATGAAACCAGTAATCGGTATTATTCCAATGATTGATGACGATGACAACACTTACTATGTCGTACAGCAGTGCATGCAGGCATTGCTGGCCGCCGGAGCCGTGCCGGTACTTCTTCCGGTCTGTGCCGATCCCGAGATTACAGAACGCAGTGCCGGACTGATTGACGGACTCCTGATGCCGGGTGCCCCGGATCTGGAACCGTCGCTTTACGGTGAAGAAAAACTGCCGTGCTGCGGTCCGACAACCCCGGCCAGGGATGACGCGGAAATTGCGCTGCTGAAAAAGATGATGGAACTCGATAAGCCTGTTTTCGGTTTCTGCCGCGGCCTGCAGCTGCTCAATGTTGTTCTGGGCGGAACCCTCTATCAGGATCTGCCGAGCCAGCTGGGCAGAGAGGTTACACACCGCCAGCAGCCGCCGTTCAGTGAACTGTCCCATACGGTCAATATCATTGCCGGAACACCGCTGGCCGAACTGATCCCGCAGGAAAGGCTGATGGTCAACAGCGTGCACCATCAGGGCATCAAGGATCCCGCCAAAGACCTGGTGATCATGGCCAGAAGCGATGACGGACTGGTGGAAGGAGCCTATCTGCCGGGCTGCCGCTATGTATTCGGTGTCCAGTGGCATCCGGAGTTCACCGCCGCATCCGATGATGCCAGCATGACCCTGTTCAGGCACTTCGTTGAAGTCTGCAGAGGATGACAGCAACGGCTGTCATTTTCTTTTTTCCGCCCCGAGTAACGCTATAATAGAAGCATGAAGAAGAAAAAAGGGGGATTGTCCCGGGAATCCGTATTCAGGCTGTTCCTGGCACTGGCTGCGCTGCTTCTGTTTCTGGGCGGTTTTTTCCGGCATATTCAATACTCTTATATATTGCTGTTTACAGCCCTGGCCGTCTTTCCGTATCCCCGCAGCCGCACCGGATCCATTCTGAAGTCTGTATTATGCGTCATTCTGCTTGGCCTGTGCTGGTATGCGGATGAAAAGAATCTTCTGCCGGTCTATACCGATGAAGACCCGATAACAGTTTCTTTCATTGATGTAGGGCAGGGGGACGCCGCCCTGATCGAGTTCCCGGATGGCAAAGTCATGCTGGTGGACTGCGGCCCGCTGGAGAATGTTGATCAGACGGTACAGTTTCTGAAAGAAAAAAACATAACTGTAATTGACTGGCTGTTTCTGACCCACCCGCACGCGGATCATGTCGGGGGAGTCAGAAGGGTGACAGGGGAGTTTATGGTCAGAAATATCGTTGAACCGTCATTTCTGCCGGAATTGATTTCTGATAATTATTATTACGGATTGATACAGAAACTCGCGGATCAGCATGCAATTAATCTCCAGGTAACAAAAGAGGACAGCATAATTTGTGAAAATGCTAACTTATATGTGAAAATGGTTTCACCGCCGGAAACCCTGCAGCATGATGATCTGAACCAGTATTCAGGAATCGTTTTAATTGAATATGGTGATATCCGCTTTCTGATTACCGGAGACGCAGGATGGCCGGCTGAATATGCTGTCCTGGATACCGGAAAGGATCTGTCAGCAACAGTACTGCGGGCAGGACACCATGGCTCATATGATTCCTGTGCCGGGCCGTTCCTCGATGCCGTAAATGCCGACTACGCTGTCATATCCGTCGGTGCAGGCAATGAATTCCAGCTGCCGAATGCCAACCTGATCAAACGTCTGGAAGAACATGGCATGCGCGTGTACCGGACCGATCTCAACGGCACAATAACATTTACAGCCGATACGCACCGTATCCTCTCAATACAAACGGAAAAATGATATTACTTCGCATAATGTATGTTATGCGATTATAAGAAATGCGCGATTTTGCTGATAAATCTGCGCTTTTTTTATATCTGTATTTAATCTGTAATCATGACGGCTGCTGTTCTTTATAATTCAGAATATTTTTTTGCTTCCGGTGACAACTATTCATTTTATTATCAGAAAAATGTATTTGACAGAAAAAAACAGATGATTGTCTCCTGCTGTTGATATGGAAGTGTCCCTCTCTTCAGGCAAGGTATTCCGGCATTTTCACGGTTTGCTGCACTTATGTTTACTCAAGATACTTACTGATCGTTTTTGCCATGAGCCTCCATCAGTAATTGAAGTTATAATGATACCGGAGGCATATTATGGTAAAACACATTATTTTATGGCAGCTGAACGATGATCTTTCCCCGGTAGAAAAAAAGAGCGCTGCTGAGGCAATCCGGGACGGGCTTGAAGGACTGGCCGGGCAGATTGACGGTCTTCTGGACATTCATGTCACGATTGAACCTATGGCAACATCCACACATGACATCATGCTGGACTGCACACTGAAGGATGCTGAGGCACTTGCCGGTTATGCTGTACATCCCGCCCATGTCAAAGTAAAAGACGGCATCATCGCCGCCTCGACCCATGGGCGCGTCTGCATCGATTACATGATTTAAAAACAAAGCAGGTTATCCTGCTTTGTTTTCTTCTTCAGTCAGCATCCGCAAAGCCGGCAGATAGTAGTTTTCCCGTTTGTTCCGCATCATTTCCGGGTCAGCCAGCCGAGAATCATCCAGATTATTGGTCAGATCAGCGATCTTGACGGCCCGGGCAATCGGGTTCCTGCCGATATCCGCGACATAGGCAAGATACTGTGCAGCGGAAGGATGTTCATACGGACAGCTTAACAGTTCCACTGCCGCCACAACATCATCGCTGAACCCCTCCCTGCGCAGATCTTCGGCGGTTATATCCGTATCTTCAATCACATCATGCAGCAGTGCAGCCATTTTTTCTTTTGCCGTGGTGCACTGCAGGGCCACGGTTACAGGATGAAAAATATACTCAGGCAGTTCCCGGTCCTTGGCTTTCTGGCCTTTATGAGCATGATATGCCAGTACCAGAGCCTTTCTCAGCATTTTATAATCATTCATTTTCCGGCTCCTTCTTTTTTTCCGGCACCGGCAGATCTTCATCCAGTCCGCCGGGATGATACTTCTCATAACTGTCAAACAGCTGCCGGTTCTGTACATGCGTATAGATTTCCGTCGTCTGGATATCACTGTGCCCGAGCATTTCCTGGATGCTGCGCAGGTCAGCACCCCCCTGCAGCATATGTGTGGCATAGCTGTGACGCATCTTGTGCGGGGTCAGTTTCTTTTTAATGCCCAGTTCACGGCGCTTCTGTTCCATCAGCAGTTCCACGCTGCGAGGTGTTACCCGGCGGCCGAAGCGGTTGACAAAAAACAGCTGTGTGCGCCCTTTCACCCAGGTCGGCCGGACCGTATCCCGGTAACGGATCAGAATCGGGATGCTGCCGCGCGCAATCGGGACAAGCCGTTCCTTGCTGCCCTTGCCCAGCACCCGCACCATGCCGGTATCAAGATCCACCCGGTTGTAGGTCAGACTGCACACTTCGGACACCCGTAAACCGCAGGCATACATCAGTTCCAGCAAGGCATGCCGGAAGATTTCCTGCGGCTGGCTGTCATCAAATGACTGCATGATCCGGTTGACCTCTTCCACGCTGGCAAAAACCGGCAGAGTGCTTGGCCCGCGGTGAATTTCAATAGTCAGGGACGGATCCTTTTCATCATGCATGAAGTTCATGTAATGATGAAAGGAACGGATGGCCGCCGCCATGCGGCTGACACTGGAATTCTTTTTCATTTCCAGCTGAGCATGCAGAAAATCATCCAGAATCGGGCCGTTGATCTCTTCCGTGGATGAAATCCCGTTTTCCTTGAGAAACGCCGAATACTGGCTTAAATCGCGTCTGTACGAGGCTACTGTCCGCGGGGACTTGCCTTCATTGACGGATATATTGACGAGATATTCCCCGATGGCCTTCTCCAGTTCCATCAGTTCCCCTTCCCGGCTTCACTTGCCCTTTTCAGTACTTTCCCGCCCAGGACTTCATTGAGTTCCTGCAGGACCGAAGCCGTTTCTTCCTTCAGGGCTTCTGTTTCATCAAACAGATTCAGCTGGGAAGTCAGCTGTGCCCCTTCGGCAAAATCAGATAACGAAATGCCAAGCAGCCGGACCGGTTCCCCGTTCCAGTTGTCATCCAGCAGCTGCAGTGCCTGTACATAGAGATCATCGCTCTTCCAGACCGGTGAAGCCAGTTTCCGGGACCGGTCCGTATTCTGGAAATCATTGTATTTGATCCGCAGGGAAATACTGTACCCTGCTTTCTGGTCTTCCCGCAGCCGTTTTGACAGCCGTCTGGCCAGGGTTCTGAGCAGGCCCCTGATCTCCTCGTAGTCTGTCAGGTCATCCAGCACCGTTTCGGAAACTCCCCTGGATTTGGCATCCCAGTCCCGCACAATCTGGCGGTCATCATGACCATGCGCGCGCTGCAGCACCATTTCCGTGTTTTTTCCGAAAACCTGACGCAGCCGGCTGATGTCTTCGTACCGGGCCAGGTCACCGATCGTATTGATACCGAGATCACGCAGCAGCGGCACGGTTTTCACCCCTACCCCGCGCATGTCGGAAATATCCAGCGGCCACAGTTTTTCTTCCACTTCCCGCAGCCGCAGGACCGTGATGCCCAGCGGCTTTTTCATATCACTTGCCATCTTGGCAAGAAACATGTTCGGGGCCACCCCGATCGAACACGGCAGGCCCAGGTCATGATGGATCTTTTTCTGCAGGAACCAGGCCAGGTCAAGCGGTTTTTCGTATTTGCGGATTTCTCTGGTCATATCGGCATAGCATTCATCAATGGAAGCCTGTTCGATTTCATCCGCGTTCTCAGAGATGATCCGGATGAACTGCTCCGACAGTTCCCGGTACAGCGGAAAATGCGGCTCCACCACCACCAGTTCCGGGCACAGATGCAGTGCTTCACTCAGCGGCATGGCCGAATGAATACCAAAGCGGCGGGCTTCATAGCTCGCCGTGGATACGACACTGCGGCGGGTATTCCCCGAGACGACAACCGGCAGGCCTTTCAGGCCGGGATCCCGCAGCACCTCCGCATTGGCAAAAAACGCATTCAGATCAATATGAAAGTAGACTTTGGCCATCAGCTTTTCCTGTTCCGCTTCCGCAGTTCTGCCGCCGCCGCAAGGGACGCATCCGTCACTTCGCCGGAAAGAATCGATGCCAGTTCCGCAATGGTTTCCGTTTCATCCAGCAGCCGCACCTGGGTGCGTACATGTTCACTGTCCGGATCCTTTTCCACTACATAGTTATGCCCGGCCCAGGCCGCCACCGGGGCCAGATGGGTTACCGCAAAGACCTGGCAGCTGCCGGCCAGTTCCCGCATCTTCTGCCCGATCGCACCGGCCACAGCCCCGCTGACACCGGTATCGATTTCATCAAAGATGACTGTATCGATCTTCTGCAGTCTGGTAAAGATGACTTTCAGCCCCAGCATCAGCCGGCTGATTTCACCGCCGCTGGCAACCTTGACGAGCGGCCGCAGTTCTTCCCCGCGGTTCATATTCACCAGGAATTCGACATGATCAAAACCCCTGGCACTGTCCGGCCCGGGTCTGATGTCCGTCACAAAGCGGGCATGCGGCAGTGACAGGTCTTTCAGATGACCGGCAATCTCCGCATCAAGTTTCCCGCTGTTTTCCTTCCGTTTCACCGACAGTTTTCCTGCCGCTGTGCGGTATTTCTCATAAGCCGCCGCAATCTCCCGGTCTTTTTTCTCCAGCCAGCTCTGCCGGTTGGCAATCCGGTCCACGGCCTGCATCAGTTCTTCCTTTCTGCTCAGGATCTGTTCGATGCTGCCGCCGTATTTGCGCTTGAGCCGCTGCAGGACAAACAGCCTCTCCTCCAGGGCATTGATGTCATCATCACTGAAATCGAATTCCTCAAATACGCCGCGCAGTTCGGAAGCCGCGTCTTCAATCTGGTAGTAGCTGTCATTGATGCGTTCCCGGATCCGGTCAAAGACTTCCGTGTTCTCCAGCGTATCGGTCTGCCGGCGGAATTCGTACAGTGTTTCGGCCATGGCATCATACAGTTCCAGGATCCCGTGGATCCGGTCATAGGAATTCTTGACGGCTTTGTAAGCCCGTTCCCGTTCCTCGAGTTCTTCATCTTCTCCCGGTTTCAGCCCGGCACTTTCGATTTCCCGGATCTGGTACTGGAAGTATTCCAGATCATTTTCGTTGTAGGTATCCTGCAGGGCTTTTTCCTTTTCCTGCACGCAGGCCTGCCAGGCGGCGTATGTTTCCGCGGTATCACGCCGCAGTTCGCCGCAGTCCAGATACTCATCCAGCAGGTCAAGGTGGGTCCTGGCATTGAGCAGGTATTGATTATCCCGCTGGTTATGGATATCAATCTGATTCTGCAGGACATCATTGAGCAGGCCGATCGTGACAATCCGGTGATCAATACGGGCGGTGCTCTTGCCGGCCGCGGACAGTTCACGGGTAAATGTGACTTCTTCCGGATCCACTTCAAAACCGGCTTCCGCGAGCACCTGCAGGGCGTGGCTGTCCCGGCTGAGATCAAAGGTGCCCTCCACGATTGCCTTGTTTTCGCCATGGCGGATCTGGGCTGTGCTGGCCCGTTCCCGCCCCAGCAGGCTGATGGCATCGATCAGGATCGATTTGCCTGCCCCGGTCTCGCCGGTAAACGCGCTGAAACCACTCTCAAAATCCAGTGAGAGTTCATCAATCAGGACAAAATTGCGTATATACAGATGCTTAATCATGCAGCAGCTCCGTTATTTTCGCGAACAGGGTATTCAGATCAATGCCGGCTTCGGTCCGCAGCTGTTTCAGGGAACCGTGGGTAACGAACCGGTCACCGATCCCGAGCCGGATCACCGGCATGGAAAGGTTCAGGTCATTTACGGCACTCAGGACGGCCGCCGAGAGTCCCCCGCTCAGCATATCGGTTTCATAGACAATCACCGGCAGGCCTTCCGCCGCCAGCTTCTTCAGGCACTCCAGATCCAGCGGCTTGAAGAAACGGGCATTGACAACCCGTATCGGTAGCTGATTGACCGCGGCCTTCTCCGATATCTTTTCCACGTCAGGACCATAGGAAATCACTGTCAGCCTGACCGTATCTCCCCGGTAATCCTCACACCATCTGCCGACCGGTACCAATCTGAGGTGAATATCTTCCGGAATCTTTACATCACCCCGCGGGTAGCGGATGGCAAACGGATGTTTCTGGGAAAAGGCAGTATACAACAGGTCACGGGCTTCCTGGGCGTTCTTCGGCTGGGCCACAACCATATTCGGCAGCGGCATAAGCAGACCCGGGTCAAAGACCCCGTGATGGGTTTCCCCGTCGGCCCCAACCAGACCGGCGCGGTCAATGCCGAATACAACCGGCAGGTCCATCCGGCAGACATCATGATTGATCTGATCATAGGCCCGCTGCATGAAACTGCTGTAGATCGACACAAACGGCCGCTTGCCGCTGATCGCCATGCCGGCAGCCATGGTAACCGTATGTTCTTCTGCGATGCCGCAGTCAAAACTGCGCCCGCTGAAATGGGCGAAGAACGATTCCAGGGAACTGCCGTTGATCATGGCCGGCGTCAAGGCAATGATATCTTCGTTCCTTGTTGCCAGTTCCTCCAGTGTATCCGCCATCAGCTTGGACCACGACTTGTAGCCTTCCGGCGTGGCAGCCAGCATTTTCCCGGTTGCCGGGTCAAACGGCCCGACCCCGTGCCAGATCCCCTCCCGGTCCATCTCACACGGCGCGTAGCCCTTCCCCTTGCGGGTGATGACATGAATGACCACCGGGTCATCATATTCCTTCGCCACCGTCAGCACCCGGATCAGATCCTTGATGCTGTGACCGTCCACCGGGCCGAGATAATTGACGTTGAATTCACCGAAGATGCCTCTGTCGATCACTGTGTCGCGCAGTGTATCCTTGATGCCCTTCAGGCCGGTATAGACAACCTTGCCCACGCCGCTGCGGTTCAGGGCATCCTTCATGTTCAGTTTGAGTGAATTGTACGATTTTGCCGAGCGCAGACGCGAAAACCCGCGGGTCAGGGCCCCGACATTCTTCGATATGGACATATTGTTGTCATTGAAGATAATGATCATCCGGCGGCGCTCGGAACCGATTGTATTCAGGGCTTCCAGGGCCATGCCGGAGCTCAGCGCCCCGTCCCCGATGACCGGGACGATATGGTAGTCTTCATGATTCAGGTCCCGGGCTATCGCCATGCCCAGCGCGGCGCTCAGGGAAGTGGAACTGTGTCCGGCCTCCCAGACATCATATTCGCTTTCCCGGCGCTTCTGAAAGCCGCTGATCCCGCCGTACTGCCGCAGCGTCTCAAACGCCCCGGCCCGGCCGGTCAGGATCTTGTGCGTGTAGCACTGGTGGCCGACATCAAAAAATATCTTGTCAGCCGGCATATCAAAAACATAATGCAGGGCGATGGTGAGTTCCACGACTCCCAGATTGCTGGCAATATGCCCGCCTGTTTTGGCAAGGGAATGAATCAGGAAGGCCCGGATATCCGCGGCCAGATCCTCCATTTCCTCAACCGACTTGTCTTTCAGAAAGCCGGGATTCTCAATGGTTGTCAGATCCATAGGTTCCTCCTAGTGATTCCGGTGCTGTACTTCCCGCAGCAGACCGGTCAGCGCGTCAGATTCGAACCCCTTTATTTTTTCGATCTTCGCAAAACTGTCGTCATACAGCTGATTCATCAGGGTTCTGGCCTTCTCTATCCCCAGAAGGCTTACCCCGGTTACTTTTTCATTGCGCTCATCCGAATTGGACTTGCCCAGTTCGGCGGCGGTTTTTTCCACATCAAGAATATCATCCTGCAGCTGGAAAGCCAGACCGATGTCAAAGCCGATCTGCCGCCAGAGCCCGCAGGTTTCCGCATCACACCCGGCCAGGACCGCACCGATTTCCAGCGGCGCGCTCAGCAGGCAGCCGGTTTTATGGTGGTGGATGGTCTGCAGTGCTTCCCAGTCGGTCAGCACGGATTCCTGCATATCCAGGCACTGGCCCAGTACCATGCCGTCCGGGCCGGCGTCCCCGGCCAGGATCCGCACCCCTTCCAGCACCTGCTCCGCCGATACGCCTGCCGTCTTCACGGCTGTTTCAAACGCGTATGTCAACAGCCCGTCGCCGGCCAGAATCGCTGTCGCTTCATCAAAGGCCTTGTGACAGGTCAGTCTGCCCCGGCGCAGGTCATCATTGTCCATTGCCGGCAGATCATCGTGAATCAGGGAATAAGTATGGATCATCTCCAGCGCGCAGGCAAAAGCATCTGCGGTTTCCGCCGGCAGCCCGTAGCCTTCCGTCACTGCATAGAGCATCATCGGCCGGATACGCTTGCCGCCCGCCATAAGGGAATACAGCATGGCATCCTTCACCCGGCTGTCTTTGACTGCGGCAGCCGTCTGCTTCAGTTTTTCCTCAAATTCACTCTTCTTCATGATCAGCGGCCGTGATCTCCTCGATTTTCGTTTCAAAGGACTTCAGTCTGGCATCACATGTCCTTACTAGTTTCAGTCCTTCTTCAAACAATGCGATTGTTTCATCCAGCGGTTTTTCATTCTTCTCAAGAATCCGCACGATTTCCTCAAGCCGGGCCATGGATTCTTCAAATGTCTTTTCCTTATCAGCCATGTTCTGCCTCCATATCTGTATCTGTGATGACAGCCGCAGCTTTTCCGCGGCCCAGAAGAAGTTCTACTTCATCGCCCTTCTGCACCATGTCCGCCCGCCTGACCGCCGTCCCGTTTTTCAGTACGACACTGTAGCCGCGGGCCATTACCTTCAGCGGCGAATAGGCATCAAGCAGATGAATGTTTTTCTGCAGGCGGTCATTTTCCCTTGCCCGCCGCAGGCTCAGGGCATACTGAATGGCCTGCCGGTTTTCATGGAGTGTATTCTCCGTGTCCCGCAGACGCTCCCGCATAGCTTTCTGCAGGCTGCCCGTCAGCTGGTGCAGACGCCCGTCCTGTATCTGCCGGACCGCCCGAATCTCATCGTCAAGCCGGACAGCCAGATCATTCAGCCGCAGCTGCGGATCGCGGACCAGCCGCTGCGGATCGGCGAACCAGGAATACCGCCTGATGGCATCAATATGCCTGCGTTCGGCACTCATACGGGCCGATACCGCCCCGCTGAGCCGGACGCCGAACTGATCAATGCGGCTGGTTACATCCCGGATATCCGGGGCACAGCGCTCAGCTGCCCCGGTCGGGGTCGGGGCCCGCAGATCTGCCGCAAAATCAGCGATCGTAAAATCTGTTTCATGGCCCACGCCGGTAATCAGCGGGGTCTTGAGCGCATAGATGGTCCGGGCCAGGGTTTCATCGTTGAATGACCAGAGATCCTCAATCGAACCGCCGCCCCTGACCAGCAGCAGCACATCATGTCCGCTGTCATCGGCTTTCTGCAGAGCCCGGACAATCTGCCCGGCACTTTCCGTGCCCTGCACCAGCACCGGGTACTCCGTTACGGCAGCCACCGGCCAGCGTCTCTGCAGGGTTGTCAGGACATCCGAGCGGGCCGCGGTATTTTTGCCGGTGATCAGCCCGATACTGAACGGATACGGCGGCAGCGGTTTCTTGTGCTCCGGGGCAAAGAGCCCTTCCGTCTCCAGCTTTTTCTTCAACTCCTCGTACTGCCGGTACAATTCACCCAGCCCGGCAGCCTGCATGGCCGTGACGATCAGCTGCATATCACCGCGGGCTTCGTAGACATTCAGGTCTGCCTGGACCAGCACCTTGTCACCATCCTTCGGCAGGAACTTCACACGGCTGTTGGCCGAAGCAAACATGACGCAGCGGATCTGGGCGCCGCCGTCCTTCAGGCTGAAATACCAGTGGCCGGAACGGTAATTCGAAAAATTGCTGATTTCACCTTCCACCAGCACTCTCTGAATCAGCGGGTCTCCTTCCAGCTTCTGCTTCACATAGTGAACCAGGGCGGATACCGAAACAGCCCGCTGGCTCATATTCTGTCAAGAACCCCGTTGATCAGTTTATGGGAATCCTTATCGCCGTATTTGCGGGCGATCCGGATATACTCATCAATGATGACCGGCGCTTCCACGGTCTTCAGGTCAAATTCCGCGCATCCGCACAGCAGGATGGCCTGCTCAATGACGCCGAGACGGTCAAAAGACCAGTGTTCAAGCACCTGGTTGATATAACCGATATATCTGTCTTTCTCCTGGACCGCCGTGTCCACGACCCTGCCCATGTACTCATCACTGCGGATATCGGCTTCCTCGGCATCTTCCAGCAGGATTTCCGCATCCCGCGGCCAGATGAGATACTGATATACGCAGATGACCGCAGCGGTACGGCTGACATGACGGTTCAGTTCTTTTTCATTCTGGATGGTCATAACTTCCTCCATTGAAATATTTTATCATACTGCCATGCTATTTGTTCATGAAATAGGCGTTCACAAACCCTCCCGGCAGCCGCGGTCAGTACCCTTTTTGAGAGAAAAGCAGAGCAGTCAATCTGCTCTGCTGTTTTTACAGGGTTTCGATCTTGATCAGATTCGTATTGCCCGACTGCCCGTTGGTGACGCCGCCGGTAATGATGATATTGTCACCCGGCTGCAGCGCGAACACATCGCGGGCCACATTCTTGGCGGTATAGAACAGCACATCGGTGGAATTGAACATTTCACACATGCACGGCGTCACACCCCAGGACAGGGCCAGGCCCCGCCACGTCTTCTCGTCGGTGGTCAGGCCGATGATATCCACCGGTGAGCGGAACCGGGAAACCATGCGGGCTGTGCGGCCGCTCAGTGTGCAGGCCACGATGGCTTTGGCACGCAGGTCAATGGCCATGCCGCAGGTGGCGTGGGATATCGCGTCCACATCATTTTTGATATGGAATTCATAGTTGTAGAACCGCTTGCTGTAGTGGATGTTCTTTTCAGTTTCGGCCACGATTCTTGCCATGGTCAGAACCGCCTGTTCCGGATACGCACCGGCGGCCGTCTCACCCGACAGCATCACGGCGCTGGCCCCGTCGTATACCGCGTTGGCTACATCGGAAGCCTCGGCCCGGGTCGGCCGCGGATTGTGAATCATCGATTCCAGCATCTCCGTGGCAACGATTGCCCGCTTGCCGAGCTTCCGGCATATTTCAATCAGATTCTTCTGGATGGAAGGCAGCTGCTCCAGCGGGACTTCGACGCCCATGTCGCCGCGGGCCACCATGATGCCGTCACAGGCTTCACAGATATCCTCGATCTGATCCACCCCGGACTGGTTTTCGATCTTGGCAATCAGTTCCGCGGTATGGCCGTAACCGTGGCTGTCGAGGAGTTCATGAATATCGAGCAGGTCCTGCCTGACCGACACGAATGAACAGGCAATGAAATCAACATCATTTTCCGCACCGAAGAGAATGTCCTTCGCATCCTGTTCGGAAAGATACTTCTGCTTGATATGCTTGCCCGGGAAAGCCATGCTCTTGCGGTCGGACATCACCCCGCCGCTGACGACTTCCGTCTCGATCCTCGTGCCGTCTGTACTGAGCACCCGGAATGCCAGCAGACCGTTATTGACCAGAATCGTATCACCCGGATTCATTTCGTTGGCGAGATTGCCGTAACTGACCGAAACCATCGAATCGTCACCTTCCACCTTCTCGGTGGTAAAGGTAAAGCGGCTTCCTTCCGCCAGTTCGATCTTCCCGTCCCGGAACGTCCCGATCCGGAATTCCGGTCCTTTGGTATCCAGCATGATGGCAACCGGCAGGTGCAGCTGATTACGGACTTTCTTGATTGTATTGATGCGCTTCAGGTGTTCCTCGTGCGTCCCGTGGGAAAAGTTCAGACGGGCGACATTCATCCCGGCAAGGCACAGCTTCGTGACCATTTCCTCGGAATCACTGGCCGGGCCGATTGTGCATATGATTTTCGTTTTTCTCATAAATTTATCTCTTTTCTGTAAAGTGTCCGCATTCTGAAACCGGGTCACAACTTGATCATAATATACTTCCCGGCAATAGAAAACAATGTATTTTTTGTGATGAATCATTCATTGTTATGATGATTTCGGAACGGGAATGGTACAATCAGGATATGCCTGAGAACAAAACACTTACGCCCATGCAGAAGCTGGCCGGACATCTGAAAACCGTGCATGATCACCGCCGTGAAGTGCGCCGGTGCTGTTTTGCCTGCGGCCTGTATTACCAGGGTCTGACCCATGACCTATCCAAGTACAGTCCGGCGGAGCTCGCGGAAAGCGTGAAGTATTTCCAGGGCTGGCGCTCACCCTATGACGCGGAAAGGGAACTTTACGGCTATGCGCCCGGTTGGCTTCATCACAAAGGCCTTAACCGGCATCACTGGGAATACTGGTATGACATGCAGAAAGGTGCTTACAGACCGGTGAAGATGCCGTACCGGTATCTGGTGGAAAGTGTCTGTGACCGGATCGCCGCCAGCCGTGTCTACCTGAAGGAAAACTATACGCAGGCCAGCCCGCTGGAATATTTCCTCGCCCGGCCGGCCAGGAACTACATGCATCCGGAAACCGCGGCAGAAATGGAAGCAATCCTGCGGGATGTGGCCGAAAACGGTGAAGATGCCGCCTTTGCCCGGATCAGGGAAACCATGAAGAAACGCTCAGTTCGATAACAGCAGTATGAACCTTAAAGATATCTATCCCATTCTCAGCAGCACGGATTTTACGGGACCGACAGGCTTTTCGGTCGTTTTGCCGCTGGTGGAGCAGGATGGCGAACTGTGTATCCTGTTTGAAGTCCGCAGCGCGGCTATTTCCCAGGGCGGCGAGGTCTGCTTTCCCGGGGGAAAAATCGAACCGGGTGAAACTGCCTGGCAGGCGGCTGTACGGGAAGCCTGCGAGGAGCTGCTTATAGCCCCTTCCCAGCTTGAAATCCTGAAACCGATGCCTGATGCATATTCTTCAAGAGCAGCGCAGATTCACTGCTTTATCGGCCTCCTGCACGATTACCGCAGTACCTTCAGCAAAGCCGAGGCGGAACGGGTTTTCCTGATCCCGGTGGAGCAGCTGCTGCAGATGGAACCGGTTGCCGGGACGTATCAGCTGAACCGGCAGTTTGATGACACCTTCCCCTTTGCGCTTCTGCCCGGCGGTCAGGCATATCCGTTCCGCAGCCGGCGGGAAACCCTGTGGTTTTATGAAACAGAGGAAGCGGTTATCTGGGGTTTGACAGCAGGAATCCTGCATCACTTTCTGGAAACCCTCAAAGCCCGCCAGACCGCAGCAGATGACAGTACATATCATCCGGAGGAATAAATCATGACCATGCGTGAAGATGCAAATGCCATAATAACCGCGGCTCTGCACGCCGCAAACCCCGACACCGCCGTCCGCAAAGCCCTGCAGGATCTGCCGGAAGTCAAAGGCCGGATTTTCCTTACGGCGATCGGCAAAGCTGCCTGGCAGATGAGTGATGCAGCCGCCGGATATCTCGGCAGCCGCCTGGACAAAGGCATCTGTATAACCAAATACGGACACGTGATGGGAACCATCCCGAACGTGACCTGCTTTGAAGCCGGGCATCCGGTTACCGACGACAACTCCGTACAGGCCACTGCCGCAGCCATCCGGCTTGCCGAGAACCTGCATGCAGATGACCTGCTTGTCTTCCTGGTGTCAGGCGGCGGCTCGGCCCTGTTTGAAGCCCCGGCTATCCCCTTGGGGGAACTGCAGGATATTACTCGGCAGATGCTGTCCTGCGGGGCAGATATCGTTGAAATGAATACGATCCGCAAGCGGCTCTCCCTGGTCAAGGGCGGCAAATTTGCCCGCCTGGCTTCCCCGGCCCGGGTATTTGCGGTAATCCTCTCGGATATCATCGGGGATCCGCTGGATATGATCGCTTCCGGCCCGGCCTGCGCGGATCATACAACCTGCGCTGATGCCCTCGCCATTGTCAGAAAATACCGTCTGCAGCTTTCCGAACAGGCCCTGGCCTGCCTGCAGGAGGAAACACCGAAAGAACTAGGCAACGTTGAAACCAGGATTACCGGCAGTGTCCGACAGCTCTGCGCGGCGGCAGAAGAGACGAGCCGCCGGCTTGGCTATGAACCGCATTTCCTGACCGCCTCCCTGAACTGTGAAGCCCGGGATGCCGGCCGGTTCCTGGCAGCCATCGGACAGGACCACTGTCATGAGGGCAAAGCCCTGGCGTATATCTGCGGCGGCGAAACGGTCGTGCATGTGCACGGCAAAGGGCTTGGCGGCCGCAACCAGGAACTCGCCCTGGCCGCTGCCGAAGGCATTGCCGGGCTGGACAGCGTACTGCTGTTCTCACTTGGCAGTGACGGCACCGACGGGCCGACCGACGCGGCCGGCGGAATCGTGGACGGAAACACTGCCGGCGCCCTGCATGACATGGGTATATCAATACCTGATGTGCTGGCTGACAACGATGCCTATCATGCCCTGCAGAACGTCGACGGACTGATCACGACCGGGCCAACCGGCACCAATGTCAACGATCTGACTGTCCTGCTGATCCGGCAATGAAAAAACAGAACTGCCATGCAGTTCTGTTTTCTTATAGACCGTATACGGCAATGCCGGCCGCCGCAGCCAGGCAGATCAGCTGAATCGGTGACAGTCCGCCTTTCCTGATTTTTCTTGAGCCGAAATAGACGGCACCGAGCGTGATTGTCAGAAACAGCGGCCGCAGCCGTACGGTTTCTTCCGTCACAATCCCGTTCCGGCAGATCATCGCAATGCCTGTTGCCAGGATAATGCCGATCATACCAGGCTTCAGGCCGCGCAGCACCGCCTGCACATACTGGTTTTTCAGTACGGTTTTCAGCATGGCCGTCACCAGCAGGATAATGATGAATGACGGCAGCACGACCGCCAGTGTGGCTGTCAGCGCCCCGGCCAGGCCGGCCTGCGAGCTGCCTACATACGTTGCCAGATTCACCATAATCGGGCCGGGTGTACTTTCACTGACGGCAATCATGTACGTCAGCATTTCTTCATCCAGCCAGCCGTAGGACAGCACGATATCCCGGATCAGCGGAATCGCGGCATATGCTCCGCCATAGGCAAAACAGCCGACTTTCAGGAAACCGATCAGCAGTTCCAGCAGAATCATTTTGCCTGCCCTCCCTTCTTTGTCAGGTAGAGAATCAGGCTGACCAGGCCGGCTGCCAGCATCACCACGATCGAAGATATTCTGAGTGAAAAGATATTGATTGCCAGCATGGCCGCGGCCGCCGCTGCCATTATTATCCGCGGCATGGTTTTCTGCGGCATCTTCTTCAGCATTTTGACAGCCGCATCAAGAATCAGGATACCGACGGCTATCTTGATCCCCTGAAAGGCATGGGCGATTGCCGTGATCGCGAGAAAGTCATCCAGAAATATGGATATGGCATAGATAATGACAAAGGACGGCAGAACAATCCCGGCAGTGGCAGCCAGGGCCCCGGCAAAGCCTTTCCGCATATATCCCACATAGGTTGCGCAGTTGATTGCAATCGGTCCGGGCGTGGATTCGGCAATGACGGTGATATCCATCATTTCATCATGGGTAATCCACTGTTTGTTCGCCACACAGGCGTTTTCAATCAGCGCGATCATGGCATAGCCGCCGCCGAACGTAAACAGGCCGATACGGGCAAACGTCAGAAACAGATCCGCTAGCAGGTTCATATCCCTTCCTCCCGGCGGAATTCACACTGACAGACCAGCGGATCCCGGCACAGCACTTCCGACTGTTCCTTCATAGCCGCAAACGCCCGGCTCAGTTCATCCAGGGCTTCCTGCTTCGGCAGATAATGAATGTGATATCCGTACCGTTCCCCATAGACCAGCCCGGCTTCCTTCAGTACTTTCATATGCTGGGAAACAGCCGATTCGGAAATGCCGAGTTTCCTGGACAGGGACCGGACGCAGTGCTTCCGTATCAATAAGTGCTGAAAAACAGAAAACCTGGTCGGTTCCCCCAGGGCTTTCAGCATGATTGCAAGATCCATAAGCCACCTCTTTGATTAAGTAATGGCTTAATTATAATCCGTCGTTTATTTAAGTCAAGGCTTCATCAGTGATGCCGTTTTGCCAGACTGCTTACAAATGTATGTGTCCATATGCTCAGTACAGCAATCAGAACCAGCTGTACGGCATACTGCCACCCGGCTGTCCATCCCTTCAGGCTGAAGAGGAACAGCACCGGATACTGCCAGAGATAGATTTCATAGCTGTACGCGCTGACTTTCTGCATCGGCGGCAGATCAAGCAGGCGGCCGAGGTTTCTGCTGTTGATGCAGCACCACAGCATCACCGCTGTAAACAGCGCATACAGCACCAGGCCATACCGGCAGACGGCCGGATCCGTGCCGGAAACTTTCAGGAACAGGAAAACCGAAACAATGACATAAACCAGCCCGGTGATCAGCGCCAGCAGCGGTTTCATCCGCTTCTTCTGTTTTCTTCCGGCTGCCTGCCAGCCCAGCAAAGCCCCGAGCAGCAGCGCGTGGATACGAGTATCCGTACTGTAGTAAAGAACCGTCTGGGAAGCCTCCGTAAACAGCGCCCGGACCGGCATGATGGACAGGGATACCAGGGTCAGGATCCCGATCAGCCTTAGCCCGTTGCCGCTGCGGCGGCAGACCAGGTACAGCCATGGCCAGAGCAGCTCGAACTGGACCAATACGGCAATATACCAGAGATGGGTAAAGGCGGAAGTGTTGCTGAGATTGGCAAAATAGTCTGCCTGTTTGGAAATCTGCCAGTAGTTGTTGTATCCGAAAAGTATACTGGCAACTTCTTCGTGTGCGTTGATCAGCCGGAACCGGTCCGCGAGAGCCAGGGCTTCCACGGTGATGAACAGGACAATGACAAGCGCCGGATACAGCCGTACCAGACGCCTGCGGTAGTATGTCAACACCCCGATCCGGCCGCGGCTGACGGTGGCGTAAGCAGTCAGAAACCCGCTGATGACAAAGAAAATGACAACGCCGAAAAACCCGCCGGGTACCTGCCGGGGGAAGGCGTGATAAAGCAGCACACCGGCCAGGGCCAGTGTCCGCAGCCCGTCCAGGCCGTTAATTCTCTTCCTGCCGCGGGTCATAACTCCGTTTCCAGTTCTCCAGTATTTCCCGGTTGATCGTTTCCCGGATCAGTTCGGCATAGGCCTTTGAGCCTGCCGCATTGGGATGCAGGCCGTCAGCGAGGATGTATTCACTGACATGCTGCAGCGCCAGGTCCTCCCACTCAACCATATATGCGTCATCGTGGCGGGCCACAACGTTGCGGGTCTTTTCATTGGAATCATTGGTGACACCGACGGTGGTCAGCCAGAATGTCGGCCGGCCGCCGCTGTGCTGGATGAGCTCCTCCACATCCTCTTCATTGATATAGGAATTTGCGCCGAGGGAAAAGACAATCACATCACCCAGGGCATTGTTTTCCTCCAGGTAATACAGCGTATTCATCCCCTCATAGATTGTCCGCCCGAACACAGCATCGAAATATCCGTTCGGGAAAACTTCATACAGTTCCGTCAGCGCGGCCAGCATGACGGAATCACCGATGCCTGTCACATGCATTTCAGCCGCATCCGTGTAGGCATCCTGCAGGTCATAGATTGCCTTGTGGGCCTCATATTCCTCTTTCTGCTGCCGCAGCAGTTCTTCCTGGGCCCGTCGGATCCGCTCTTCTTCCTCTTCCTGCTTCTTTCGCAGCATCTCTTCGATTTCTTCCGCTTCCGCCCGGGCTTTCTGCGGCACGGTGGCAAAACTGAAAACACCCAGTGCGAACACACAGGCCATGAAAACCGTAAATACACGATAAAGCAGCCGGGCAATGCCCTTATTTCCGTACATAAACAAGTATCATTTTAACAGACGGAAAGAAAAGAATCAGCCCGCCGGGCTGATTCTTTTTGTTTCAATCAAATCTGTCAGTTTACTTTGACGCGTTTTCACCGGCAATGCGGCCGAAGACAACAAAGTCGGTTACGGCATTTCCGCCAAGACGGTTGCCGCCGTGTACGCCGCCGGTCACTTCGCCGCAGGCATACAGGCCCGGGATCACATTGCCGTCTGTCCCGATGACTTCAGCTTCCTTGTTGATGCGGACACCGCCCATGCAGTGATGGATGCCAGGCGCGATCTTGACAGCATAATACGGAGGATTGGACATATCTGTCAGCAGGGCATCAAATGCCTCCCGGCCGAATTCAGCATCGTTCTTTTCCGCACAGGCAGCCTGCCATGTTTCCAGCGTTTCCTTGAGCGTTGCTTCATCAACCCCCATCAGGGCAGCCAGGTCGGAAACTGTATCGCACTTGGTCATCAGTCCCTTGTTGACATACTTCTCGATAACAGTGGATTCCTTAGCCATGTTCTCATCCGCAATCAGCCATGCATAGCTGTCTGTCTGGGCATTTACGTTGGCCGAAACGACATCACGGGTCAGGATTTCATTGCAGAAGCGCTTCCCTTCCGCGTTAATCAGGATGGCCCCGTCGCCGCGCAGAGATTCAGAAATCAGCGAGCCGTCAGACTGGACAACCGTCGGATGAATCTGGATCTGTTCCAGGTCTACGAAGTCCGCACCGATCGCTTCGAGGAAGGCAATCGCGTCACCGGTAATCGTCGGGGCATTTGTGGAAACATAGCCTTTCAGGTCAGGCCTGTATTTAACAATCAGATCCGGATTGGAGCCGAAACCGCCGGTGGCAATAATGACATTGTCAGCGTAAATGGTAATGCTGTTGCCGTCTGCCCCGGTCGCATGCAGCCCGGCTGCTTTGCCGTCTTCCATGAGAATCTCGTCAACCTTGGCTTCATAGATGATCTCAATACCGAGATCATTGCAGGTCTGGGTCAGGTGCTCAACCAGATATGTACCAACGGAAAGAATCTTGTTCTCGGCATTGACCGGCCGGTGCTGACGCATGGCAGATGCGCCGCCGGCCTGCCCGACGTTGCTCAGCGGTGCGCCGATGGAATCAAGCCAGTCGATAGCAGCCGATGAATTGTCAGCCAGTGTTCTTACCAGTTCCGGATTGTTTATGTCATGACCGCCCTTCATCGTATCCGCATAGTAGAGATCACAGGAGTCTTCAATGCCCTGCTCTGCCTGATAATGCGTTTCAGCTGCGTTCATGCCGCCGGTGGCATAACTCGAATTGCCGCCGGTAACCGAACCTTTTTCAAGAATGATGACGTTGCGGCCGTTCTGGGCTGCCGTAATGGCTGCCGTCATACCGGCACCGCCGGCTCCGGCAATGACAATGTCAGTGGTCTTTTCAATATCTTCTGCCGGGCCCTTGATTACCTTGGGTTCGAGCGCGGCAGGATCTGCACCGGCCTGGGTCAGGCAGTTGTTCAGCGCGGCAAAGAATGCATTTGATGTAACTGTAGCACCGCTGATGATGTCAATATTCGGCGACTGTGCTTCCATCGTATCCGCGACCAGTCTCGGCAGGGCTGCCCCGCCGACTGTCGGCGTTTCGCCGTCAGCAACGTATTCGATGCTTTCAATCGCGTTGTCAGAAACAGTTACTTTCAGTTTAAGCGGGACGCCGGCGCCCCCATAACCATTTGCTTCCGCCTCATATGTTCCGGCGGCAAACAGAGCCCCTTCCGGAACAACTGCCTGCGCAGGCTTGTTCATCTGTCCGATCACAAGATTCAGAATCAGCGACAGAACAAGCGTGGCAGCAACAAACAGCAATGATTGTTTACTGTCTTTCATATTTATCCTCCTGATAGTTTCTTTTCAAATCATATCATTTTCAATACTTATCAGCAAATATGACATTCTAAAAAGGGTGCACGAAAGCGCGGATACATGACTGCCGGAAAATCACCTTATCCTGTCATGACGTCATAAAGCGACGCGCACGCTCATCCCGGATCTGATAACAGCGGCAAAAAAACACGATGTGAAATGTATTTTCTGCATAAACACCTATTCTGAGAAGTTTTTCTTTCTCTTTCTGTTCTGCAGACTCTATAATAAATAACGAACGAAATAAAAAACGCCATGACAGACCAGATGCAATATCTCATGCATGAATACACACTCTTATACCAGGCTGCTGCGTGGTTTTTAACTGCGCTGGGCATCTGGAAGATTCTGGAGAAATGCCATCAGAAAGGTTTCTGGGGACTGATCCCGGGCTTCCGCTATTATAAACTTGCCCAGGTTGCCGGCCGGGAATCCGAGGGTGTCATGGCCCTGGTATTTGAAATACCGATGTATTTCATGATGGCAGTATCGCTTTTCATGCCGGCAGATGATCCCCGCCAGCGTTTCATTTCCCTGGCAGTCATTGCCTGCGGGCTGATCATGATCATATACAAGATCCGGGTTACCGCCGGACTGGCAAGGACCTTCGGAGCGACTGTCCTGTGGTCCATCCTGTGGGCGGCCATCCCGTACTTCCCTGCCCTGCTCTGGGGTTATTCCAAGCGCTATCAGCCGGTAAATCTCGGCAAGGTCGCAGAAAACGACCTGCTGGCCGGCACTGCCCCGGCCGTCCTGCCCGCCGCCCTTGACCATAACGCTTCCGATGACGGCCTGGTAATCCATATCCGGCAGCGTACGGCCTGGGATTTCATCCGCCGGCGCTACCTTCTCAAGGATATCAACCTGACGATCCCCAACGGATCCCTGGTACTGCTGCTGGGCGGCTCCGGGTCCGGCAAGACCACCCTGGTCAATGCCATCAACGGTTATGAAAAAGCTGACGCCAAGATCCTTCTGAACGGCGTCAATGTCTATGAAAACTATGAACAGATGAAATACCGGATCGGCTATGTGCCCCAGCAGGATCTCTTACGGCAGAACGATACCGTCAACAGCACCCTGCAAGACGCCGCCAGACTGCGGATGCCGGCCGGCACCAGCAATTCCGAAATGCGGGAGCGGGTCCGGGAAGTCATGGACTCCCTTGGCATGACGAGCGGGCGTTCCGGCCTGGTTGCCAAAAAATCCGGCGGCCAGAAGAAAAGAATTTCCATCGGGATGGAACTGATCTCTGATCCGGAACTGTTTATTCTGGATGAACCGGATTCCGGTCTTGACGGTGTCATTGCCCGTGAACTGTTTGAAAAACTGAAGGATATTGCCGAAAGCGGCAAGATCGTCATTACCATTACGCATATCCCGGACCGGGTCGCTGATCTCTTTGACTATGTGATTGTACTGGCCAGGGATTCCGGCCGGGTTGGCCGTCTGGCCTTCTTCGGCACCCCGGATGAAGCACGCGAGTTCTTCGGTCAGCCGACTATGGAACGGATCGTTATGTGTGTCAACCGCAAGGATGAAGGCGGTGAAGGCCGGGCTGACGAATTCATTGCAAAGTATGCCCGCATGACCATGGAAAGAGAGGCCGGAAATGACTGAGAAAATACGTTATAACGGCCGGGTCCGGCAGACGTTCATCTATCTGGGCAAGCTGCTGCGGATGTTCATTTACCAGAATGACTGGAAGGTCCTGCCGATGGCTGCGATTATTGCCGGCCTTGTCACCTTCGCCGTCGGAAACAACATCTTCAAGACCCAGGAAGGAACCCTGTCAGGATGCTTCTCACTGGTATGTGTATGCATCTGGAACGGCTTCTTCAACTCGATCCAGTCGGTCTGCCGCGAACGCCCGATCATCAAGCGGGAACACCGTTCCGGCATGTATATCAGCTCGTATATTATTGCCCACATGCTGTATCAGATGATGCTGTGCATGGCCCAGACTGCCATCCTGATCGTCATCTGCAATATTGCCGGCATGGAATTCCCGGACAAATCCCTGAT
>JAFOIT010000204.1 GCA_017420585.1 Solobacterium sp. | reverse complement strand
TCACTGATGTGCCACGGGGTCGGGAAGTCCGGCACGCCGACACTCACGGAGATGACATTCGGCGTATCCATGGCCATGGCGAAGAACTGCCACAGCAGGGACGGCCGCAGAGCCCTGACATTCTCGTTGAGTCTTTCCTTTATGCTCATGGCTCCACCAGCTGGCGCTCATCAGCGCGCTTTTCCTCTTCCAGGAGCCTTCCTTCAATCTTGTACTGTTTCAGCTGCAGGCATGTAACCGTTGCCGTAACACCCTCAATCGGCGCCAGCTTGCGGGCCACGAAGTCGGATACTTCCCGCATCGTCGTGCCTTCGATGAAGACAAAGAATTCACTGGTCCCGCTCATCAGGTAAAGACTGGTCACTTCCGGATAGCGGGCAATCCGGCCGGCAATCCGGTCATAGCCCACATCACGTTCCGGCTTGGCGCTGACCTGGATGATCGCATCACAGTGTTCAGCCCCGGTCCGGTCCCAGTTGATAATCGTCCGGTAACCGCAGATTACCTTGTCATTTTCAAGCCGCTTCTTCGCTGCCGCCACTTCGCCGGCAGTCACATTGAGCGCATCCGCCAGATCCTGATCACTGATCAGGGGATCTGTTTCAATCAGTCTTAACAGCTGCATCGTGTCCATAGTCATTACCTCTTTCTGTTATTTATTCAGTTTATTTTACAGAATTCGTAATTATATGTCACTCCCGAATCAGTTCCAGCAGCAGTTCCATTGTCTCAGGCGGGACCGGCTCGGCAAATTCCAGGACGTAAACCATGCCGTCCTTTTCCACCAGGCCGCAGCGGACCAGCCCGTCCTTTTCGATCGGCAGGCTGATCATGCCGCTGTCATTGCTGCGCTTCCAGACTGCCTCGGGAATTTCGGTCAGATACAGACTGTTCTCTTCACCCTCATAAGTGATCAGGGTGCGCTCTTCGTGGTAATCCTGCGTGATCTGCGTCACCGTGAACGGCAGCGCCGCTGCCAGGGGATCACCGGCATCCTCCGCGTATTCTTCCGCCGCCGGCAGGCTGTCTTCAGAACCGGTGGCTGCCGCAATGCTGAAGGATGTGTTCTGTTCAGCCGGGACCGCACTGATCATCTTCTCTTCCGGTTCGGCAGCGGCATCAGCCATCATCGGGGCAGCGCTGCCGGACCGCGGCATGATGCGCGGCAGGACCAGGCCGGTACAGACAACTATGGTCAGGAAAGCATATACCGGTTTCCACGAACGCTTCCGCTTCACCGGCTGCAGATCGGCCCGCATGATATTCGCCAGCATCTGTTCCTTCTGATCTTCACTGAGGCTGACTTCATCCATGAGTTTTCGATAGTTATTCTTCAAAGTCATACGCCTCCTTCAATATCGTTTTCAATGCTGTCCTGGCCCGGCTGAGATCAGCCCGGACCGTACTTTCCCTGCGGCCGAGAATTTCCGCTATTTCCTTTGTGGAATAGCCTTCCTGGTAAAACAGATGGATGACTTCCCGCTGTTTCTGCGGCAGCTGCCTGACCGCGTCCCAGACATAGGAGAGATCGGTTTTCTCTTCAGCGGCCAGCTGTTCCTGCAGTTCATCGGTTTCGTGCGCCTGGTTGAACCGGATCCGGTTGCGGGACAGGTTCGCGGCCGTCTTCATCAGCCAAGCTTTCTCTTTCCCGCTGTCGGGGAAATCCGGATCATACCGGAGCAGCTGGATGATTGTGTCCTGGACGATTTCCTGGGCATCGGCCTCATTGTGCAGGTATGAGCGGGCAAGCCGAAAAATGCTGTCGCCATAGGTATTCAGCAGTCTGCGGATGCGTATTTCCTGCACGGATAGTGCCATCTTATTTCACGGCTTTCATCAGCTCCATGATAACAGATAATTCCATGCCGCGCGATGTGCCGGGATTGACGATGACGGCATAGTTCATCGTCCCATCATCCCACACGGCGTTGTTGATGAGATCGTTATTACCGCGGGTTTCAAAGCAGAAGTCAAGCCCGTCAATGATGCGGAACTCTTCATATTCGCTGTAATCGCCGGTAATGTCGTCCTTTATGCCTTCCGTCCCGGTCAGCGGGGCCTTGCGGATGGTCAGGACATCTTCATCCGTCCGGTAAACCACTTCCACCATGTCATCCGCGACCCGGAAGACCGGGGCCCCATAGCCTTCGATCTGTTCCGGCACCGTGATCTCAAACCCGGCTTCAGACGCTGCCGCCTCCGGACCGTCCACCTCTTTCCAGGGATTGGCCAGCCCGGAGGGCGGCTTATCTCGCTTGCCGGCACAGCCGCACAGCAGCGCAGCCAATGCCGTCACAATCAGTACTCCTCTCATTTCTTTCCTCCGTTATTCTGTCACGAGCCGGTATCCCCTGCCCCACAGGGAGATAATACTCGGCGCTGCCGGCACCCCCTTGATCTTCTCGCGGAGATGGCAGAGGTGAACTGCCACAACCCCGCGGCAGTCGAATGGTTCTGCCTGCCAGACAGCCGTGTAGATTTCTTCCGGCGAACATGGCCGTTCCGGATGATCCTGCAGGAATTCCAGGATTTTCCGTTCCGTCGGCGTCAGGTGATTCAGCTGTTTTGCGCTGTCAGGTTTCATATTCTTTTACCTCCTGTCACTATGGAAACACCGCCGGAAACAGAAATGCTGCAAAAAAAAGAGAAGTTTTTTCAACTTCTCTTACTGAATATCGTTCAGGACGCCGTTTTTCAGCAGGATGCGCCGGTCTGACAGCTTGGATACTTCGTTGGAGTGGGTCACGGCAATGATTGTCTTGCCGTACTCGTCAGCCAGCATCTGGAACAGCTTGATGATCTCCTGTTCTGTCTCGGTATCCAGGTTCCCGGTCGGTTCATCCGCGAAGATCAGGTCCACGTTGCCGGCGATGGCACGGGCAATGGCAACCCGCTGCTGCTCACCGCCGGACAGTTTGGAAATCATCCGGTCCGCCTTGGTGTTCGCGATGCCGACCATGTTCAGCAGCGCATATGCCAGTTCCTTCTTGTTCGGCGGCAGCTGGTTGTCCGTTTCCGTCATGGCCAGCAGGATATTCTCCACCCCGGTCAGATAATTGACCAGGTTATAGGACTGAAAGACGACCCCGATCTTGTTGCGGCGGTATTTGTACAGACCCATCGCATCGATGTCTTCCCCTTCGTAGTACACCTTGCCGGCTTCCTGTTTATCCAGGCCGGCCATGATGCTCAGCAGGGTTGTCTTGCCCGAACCGGAAGGCCCGAGAATCGTGTAGAACGTACCGGCTTCAAATTCATAAGACAGGTTCTTCAGGATTTCCCGGCGGTAACCGCCGTCCTCATATCCGTAGCAGATATTCTCCAGTTTCAGAATTGTACTCATCTCTGTCACCTCAGTTCTGTTCCAGCAGAATCTGCTTCGGATTCAGCCGCATGATCATAAACGAAGGAACAACAATCGCCACCAGCACAACTGCCGTACCGAGCAGGTAGATCTCACCGATCAGCAGCGGGGAAATCTTCACTTCATACTTCGACAGCAGGTCATCCTGGGTCACCGTGGTGAAGTAGTCCCCGTCGCCGTACCAGTAATAGCCGCCGTCATCCGTCACTTCACCGTACTGGGCTTCCGTATTGGTCTGGTAGTCCAGCACCACGCGGCCCACACTGCCGGCCATCAGGGAACCGCTCACGGCGGCCAGCGAGAAGCCCAGCAGCGCGATCAGGATCAGCTCCGCAAACAGCTGCAGGATGATCTTGATCTTGGAGACACCGATGGAAAGCAGCACCCCGATCTCATATTCCCTGGTCTTCAGCGTCAGGGCCGTTACGAGCGAGATGATGACGATGGCGTTGATGACCACGATCCAGACAATGATGCCGGCAAAGAAGCTCAGCGTATCCAGCGGTCTGGCCAGTTTCTTGAACTGGTCGTTGTTGGCATTCAGTTTCAGATATTCACCGATATCATTCTGATGATCCCGGATGAAATCATCGACATCGAGCGGATCATTGAGCAGGTAGATAACCCGGCTCGGACGGGTAGTTTCTTCCAGCTGTTCATCCAGGTCAATATCCTGAAAGGCTTCCGGATTCTGCTTCATATAGATCTCTTCATACATCTTCCGCATGAGCGCTTTGGCATACTCGCCATAAGACGTCAGCGGCATCAGGATTATATTCTTCGGGGACTCCGAAGGACCCATCCAGCGGAAGCGGTCCGAGTTCGGATCAACCTCGTTGGCATTGTTGAAGATACCGATGATTTCCAGTTCCTGATAGATATCCTCGGTATCCACCCCGTTCTGCTCCAGTTCCGCTTTCTCCCACTGTCCGAACATCGTATAGGAAATAGCGTCGCCGATCTTCAGCCCGTTGACCTCAGCCATTTCTGAAGTGATCAGGCAGACAGGGGCGGCCTGGTCAATGTCGTTCTGATCATAAAAGCGGCCTTCCACCACCGTATAGGTGCCTTCCGCCAGTTCGATCATATTCGGGAACATGTTCGCGTTGATGGCAATGTTCGGCTCGATATAGGCCTGTTCGTTGCCTTCTTCGTCAATGTATGTGCTGGTGCCGCGGTTTTCCTCATTGCCGACCGGCACACTGTCAAAACCATGGGAATACGCCATGTTCGTGATGTTGTAGTTGAATGCCTTGACGCGCTCATCCTCCGCCAGTTTCAACGCCATTTCTTCATCAACTGTCGGATAGGAACGGTAAGCCTGGTTGATTTCATCCTCATCCTCGAGCGTGTTGACCCATTCATAGAATTTCTCGTAGTCTACTTCATAACTGATCGCTGCCCGCATGTTCATCCGGGTGAGGATCTTGGCATTCTCTGCCGCCGTGGATATGCCGAGACCGAGAATAACCAGGTTCCCGATGACAAAGAACGTGATCATCAGCAGGATCGACTTGGTCGGTCTTCTGGTGATGTATCTCCATGCCCGCGCTAAAAAGTTCATTTTCGCGTCCTCCGTAGATTTATATCAGCCTTCAGGTGTTGCGGTAGGGGTTGAACTTGGGGGCGGAGTTGGCGTCGCCGGCGTCTTGTTGTAGGTGACGGCAATCGTATCACCCTCTTTGATCATTTCCGTAAATGATTCACCGGTGGAGTGTGATGCCCCATTGACAGTAATCGTTACATCCGGACCGGAATCAGCGGCCGTATAGGAACAGTTCATACCATTGGAATTACAGAATGACTGAATCGCTGACAGACTGGATATGTCACCGGTTGAAATCACAACATCCTTCTTCTGCGGAGCCGGCGGCGGTGCCACACCGCACGCCCCGGTGGAAATCTTGTATCCGATTCTGGAATATGCGTTGAGCGGCCGGCCGCAGCCATCCGCAAGATCACTGGTTCCGTAGAAGCATGCATACGCAATGATCTGGCCCGGTGTGGGGAATTCGTTGGAGCACTCGGCAGCGCCGATATATTCACCAGCCTGGATATTGACACTCCTGTCCTTGCCGTTGACATCATCAACCCATTTCTTCAGCTGCAGGTAATCCTGCCCCAGCCACTCCCGGGAATGTGTTTCCATCAGCGGCATGTACAGCGACCTTGTCAGCATCACCACTGACCCTTCATCCACCAGGCTGCCCGGCGGGATGTCCTGGCCGATAATGGTGCCCTCGAGGGCCCAGTCATACTTTTCTGTGTAGATGATGGTCACATTGTTTCCCTTGCCGGCCTGCCATGCCTGCATCTGCTCAGCTGTATAGCCGACAAAATTCGGCAGGGTCACGCCTTTGCCCTTGGAAACTATGACGATCAGGACATCGCCTTCCGTCATGGTTGTACCTGGCTGCCGGTCGGTGGAAATGACATTGCCGGCCGCCACCGTCGCGCTGTTGGTTTCCCTTTTTTCCACCAGGACCTTCTTGTTCCGGGCCCAGGCTTCGACTTCGGCATAGGTCTTGCCGCGGAAATCATCCACGGTTACCTGGCTGGCCGGGGCCGGCCCCTTGGAACAGATGACATTCAGCGTCGTACCGCGGGTGAACATGTCCTCACTGCCGTTCTTCACTTCATAGGAAATGACTTCGCCGCTCGGGACGGTGCTGCTGTACTGGGTTGTCAGTTTGAATTTCAGCAGTTTATTCTCGTTTTTCCAGTCCATGATTTCCTGCTGGGTCATGAAATAGATATTCGGGAATTCAATTTCTTCATCAGGGTCAGGACCGTTGGATACAGTGATCGTGACCGGCGTGTTCGGCTTGACCTTGCGGCCGGGCGCCACACTCTGCCGGATGACGATATCCTTGTCATATTCCATGCTGTATTCAGCCGGCGCCATGGCAACCACGCCGCTTTCCATCTGGTTCTGCTTGGCCCAGGTGGAAACCGTGCTGACCGGCTGGCCGACAAAGTCAGGCATCGGAATATGGGGCGCAAAGAAAATCCACCAGATCCCGAACAGCAGGGCCGCTCCCATCACGGCCAGAAGGGCAATGCCGGCCGGCTTCAGCTGCCGCCGCGGCTTATCAACCCGGACCAGTTTTTCTTCCGCAAAGCTTTCCGGGCCGTCATAGTCATCATCGTCATCGTATAAATCGTCATCATCCGCTTCATCATCCGGTTCTTCCTTTTTCACGGGCATGATGAAAACCGGCCTGGCCTTTGGTGTTTCCGGCACTTCTTCCCGTTCGGGGACCGGCTGCGGTTCTGCCGGTTCCGCCGGGACTGCCGGCTGCGGCTCCGGTGCTTTCTCCGGCTCCGGTGCTGTTTCCGGCTCCGGCTCACGGACCGGTTCGGCTGTTTCCGGCTTTTCTTCCCTGACGACCTTGCGCTTCTTCGGCACGTAATCATCCACGGAATTTATTTTTTCCACCTCGCCCCTCTTTTTGGCATCAACCTGACGGGCAAGTTCACTCATGAAATCCCTTTTTTCAGCCATGATAATTGAACCTCTGACGATTGTGATTATAGAAAAAACAGACTGTCTCTGCAACCGTTCCGGTCATCCGGCAAATATGCCTGATATTCTGCCAGATACCGCGAAAACAGTGCAGAAGTGCATAATCAGGCATTTTCCGGCCGGTGCCGGAACAGGTGATTTCCGGTGATTAAGTTATTATTAAGATTTTCCTGCTGATCAAAACACAAAGCAAAGGAGACCTGCGGGGTCTCCTTTTCAGTCTTCTGCCTTCAGCTCGAAGATCATATCGCGCAGCTCGGCAGCCCGCTCGAAGTCGAGCAGCCTGGCCGCTTCGCGCATCTCCTGTTCCATGCCGGCCAGCATCTTTTCTTTCTCATGCCGGCTCAGTCTGGCTTTCTTCTTCAGGTACTTCGCCGCCATTTCCTTTGTTTCCTTGCCGCGGATCGCATCTTCCACCGGTTTGATGACCGTCTGCGGGATGATACCGTGTTCCTCGTTGTAGGCCTGCTGGATGGCCCGGCGGCGGTTGGTCTCGTCAATAGCCCGGCGCATGGAGTCAGTGATGACATCGGCGTACATATGCACTTCGCCATGGGCGTTTCTGGCAGCCCGGCCGATGGTCTGGATCAGTGAACGCTCACTGCGCAGGAAGCCTTCCTTGTCCGCGTCCAGGATGCAGACCAGGGACACTTCCGGGATATCCAGGCCTTCCCTGAGCAGGTTGATGCCGACAATGACATCCACCTTGCCCAGCCGCAGGTCATGGATGATCTGGGACCGTTCCAGGGTCTTGGTCTCATGATGCAGATAGGCCACCTTGTAGCCGCGCTCTTTCAGGTAATCGGTCAGGTCCTCCGCCATGCGGACGGTCAGGGTGGTGATCAGCACCCGTTCCCCGGCCTTGATGCGGGCATCGAGCTGGTCACAGATATCGTCGATCTGGCCCCGGGTCGGCTTGATCCTGATCAGCGGGTCAAGCAGCCCGGTCGGCCGGATGATCTGTTCCACGACTTCGTGACCGACATGGTCCAGTTCATAATCACCCGGGGTCGCCGAACAGTAGATGACCTGGTTGACCATGCCTTCAAATTCGTCGAAGCGCATGGGCCGGTTATCCAGGGCGCTGGGCAGCCGGAAGCCGTACTGAACCAGCACTTCCTTGCGCTGCCGGTCACCGTTGTACATGCCGCGGATCTGCGGCAGGGAGACATGGGACTCATCCACGATCAGCAGGTAATCGTCCGGGAAGTAATCAAACAGGTTATACGGACGCTGGCCCGGCACCCGGCCGTCAATATGCATCGAGTAGTTCTCGATACCGGCACAGTAGCCGTTTTCCCGCAGCGCTTCCAGGTCAAACCGGGTGCGCTGTTCCAGCCGTTCCTTTTCCAGCAGCTTGCCTTCCTGCTCAAAGTACTTCAGCCGTTCTTCCAGTTCCGCCTCGATATCGTTGCAGGCCCTGAGCATCTGCTCATGCGAGCGGGCATAGCCGGTCGCCGGGAAGATGTTGTAGAACTGGTAGGCATTCAGTACATGCCCGGTCAGCGGGTCCACTTCGGTAATCCGCTCGATTTCATCCCCGAACATCTCAATCCGGATATTGAACTGGTCTGTATACGCCGGCACGACTTCGATCACATCCCCGCGCACCCGCAGGGTGCCGCGGCCCTGGTCCATGTCATTGCGCACATACTGACGGTCGATAAACTTCCGCAGCAGGGTGTTGCGTTCGATTTCCTCGCCGACCCGGATCGTGAAGAACATGTCCTTGTACTGTTCCGGATCGCTGGCCGCGTAGATGCACGCCACCGAGGCAACGATGATCGTATCCCGCCGTTCAACAATGGAGTTAATGGCAGACTCGCGGAACATATCCAGTTCTTCGTTGATCGCCGCGGTCTTTTCGATATACATGTCGTTCTTCGGCATGTACGCCTCCGGCTGATAGTAGTCAAAATTCGAAACAAAGTATTCCACCCGGTTGTGCGGGAAGAGTTCCTTGAATTCGGAATACAGCTGGCCGGCCAGGGTCTTGTTGTGGGAAAAGACCAGTGTCGGCCGGTTTACCCGGGCAATGACATTGGCCATGGTAAAGGTTTTGCCGGTGCCGGTGGCACCTTCCAGAACCTGTTCTTTTTTTCCTTCCTGCAGCCCGCGGACCAGTTCGTCAATCGCTTCCGGCTGATCCCCGGTCGGATGAAACGGGGAAACCAGTTCAAAGCGGTCAGCCATTGAGAACCTCCAGTGCTTTCTGCAGCTGCGGATCATTGGCCTGGTTCGTATTCCACTCCAGGATGATCCGGGAGATCACGGTATTATATGTTGTCTGGTCCAGAATGCCGGTCACCTCCAGGCCAGTATCCTGCTGGAACTGCCGCAGGACGTCCTGGGTGCTGCGGGACATGTATCCGTCAGTGCGGTCCGGACCGTATCCGAGATAATCGAGGCCGAGCTGCGTAAAGCGTGTATACCCGGAAACTGTATCATAATCAAAGCTTCCGTCATCCGGCATTTCCTCGTAGGAGGTGCTGATCACTTCGTGCTCCGGTACGGCAATATCCGGTTCGATGCCGGTGTTGTTGACCCAGACACCCTGACTGGAAATCCATTTGGAAGTCGTATACTTCAGGGCCGAGCCGTCATTGAAATACCGGGTGATCTGCACGGTCCCCTTTCCGTAGGTGGTTTCCCCGATGGTGGTGACATCATCCCGGTTTTCCGTCATGGCCAGGGTAAAGACTTCCGCGGCACTGGCGGTGTTGCGGTCAACCAGCAGGACAATCGGTGAAAAGTCAAAGGCCAGGCCGTCCACGCTGCGCAGTTCTTCCACCGTGCCGTCGCTGTAAACCTGTTTCATGATCACCGGGCCGCCGCTGATAAACAGCGAAGCCACCGCCCGCAGCGAGTCGAGATAACCGCCGCCGTCCCCGCGCAGGTCAATGATCAGCTTATGAACATTGCGGTCCCGGAAATCTTCGAGATAACCCCGGGCTTCCTGG
>JAFOIT010000203.1 GCA_017420585.1 Solobacterium sp. | reverse complement strand
CGAATGCGTCCAGCGCCCCGGCATAGATGAGGTTTTCCAGCATCTTCCGGGTTATTTTCATGGTTAAAGCCCGGGCGACAAAGTCAAAGAAATCATCAAACGGCTGCTTTGACCGGGCAGAAATCAGGTCCTGGGTCATGCGCAGGCCGATTGATTTGACGGCCGTCAGCGGCATGCGGATCGCCCCGCCCTCAGCCCGGTAATGCTCCGTGCTTTGATTCACATCCGGATACAGCACGGCGATACCCCGCCGGCTGCACTCCGTGACATACTGCATAGTCTTCGTGTCATCCCCGGTCACCCCGTCCAGCAGCGATGTGTAGAATTCCATCGGGTAGCGGCTCTTCAGATAGGCCATCTGATAGGCGATCAGGGCATAGGCAACCGCATGGGACTTGTTGAAGCCGTAGCCGCCGAATTCATCAATGAGCCGGAAGAGTTCTTCCGCCTTTTCCTCTGTATAGCCGTTTTTGACACATCCGCGGATAAAATCGCTCCGCATGCCGGCCAGTTCGCTTTCCTTTTTCTTGGATATCGCCTTGCGCAGCACATCGGCCCGGGCCAGTGAGAAACCGGCCGCGATCCGGGCAGTCAGCATGGCCTGTTCCTGATACATCATGACCCCGCAGGTTTCCCGCAGCACCGGTTCGAGTTCTTCCGACGGATAACTGATATTCTCCGGGTGGGCCCGGTTTTCCAGATACAGCGGGATGCTCTTCATGGAAGCCGGCCGGAACAAAGCCAGGACAATGACAATGTCATTGAATTCGCGGGGCTGAATTTTCCGCAGCAGGTTCTTCATGCCGTCAGAATCCAGCTGGAAAACACCCAGCGTATCGACATTGCTGAGCAGCTGATAGGTCTTTGCGTCATCCAGCGGGATATCCGCCAGCCGGAATGACGGGTCATTTTGCTGTATTTTGCGCACGATCTCATCAATGATCGAAAGATTGCGCAGGCCGAGGAAGTCGAATTTGATCAGGCCCCGCTCCTCGAGGTATTCCATGGTGAACTGGCTGGTATACATGCCTTCATCCAGCTGCGTCAGCGGGATGACCTTTTCCAGGGACAGCGAACTCATGATGATGCCGGCGGCGTGAATGCTGGCATGGCGCGGCAGGCCCTCCAGCCGCAGGGCATAATGGAAGAGTTTCCGGTATCGCTCCTCAGCGCCGACGATCTGTGTCAGCCGCTGACTGCGCTGCAGGGCTTCGTTCAGGGTGATGCGCGGGGTGTTGGGAATCATCTTCGCCAGCATGTCCGTATCCCGGACCGGGATGTTCATGACCCGGCCGACATCGCGGATGACCTGCTTGGCCCCCAGGGTGCCGAACGTGATGATATTGGCAATATGGTCCCGGCCGTACTTCCGCACAACGTAGTCAATGACTTCCTGGCGCCGGTTGTCGGGAATATCCGTATCGATATCCGGCATGCTGATGCGGTCCGGATTCAGGAAACGCTCAAACAGCAGGCTGTACTGCAGCGGGTCAATCTGTGTAATCCCGAGGCAGTAGGAAACCAGTGAACCGGCCGCGCTGCCCCGCCCCGGCCCGACATGGATGCCACGGTGCCTTGCTTCCCGGATGAAATCCCAGACAATCAGGAAGTAATCCTCAAAATGCATTTTCGTGATGACGGACAGTTCATACTGCAGCCGGCGCAGGTAGGCCTGCTCATCCCCGTGTTTTTTCCGCTTCTGCAGGCCGGCCAGGCACAGCTGGGTCAGATACTGCTCACTGGTCAGCCCCCCGGGTACGGGAAAAGCCGGCAGGCTGGTCAGCGGCAGTTTCAGATCCGCGCTGCACTGGGCCGCGATTTCTTCCGTCCTGGCCAGGTCGTCTTCGTCATAGAGATTCCGCATCTCTTCCGGCGAAAGCAGATACCGGCCGCTCAGCCGCAGCAGTGAGCGGTCCTGCAGGGTCTTCTGCGTCCGGATCCCGGTCAGGATCTGATAGATTTCCTCATCTTCCTTCTGCAGGTAATAGATTTTATTCAGGGCCACCGTCGGGATGTTCAGCACCCGGCAGCACCGTTTCAGCAGCTGGTTCTTCATCCGCCACAGGGATGCGTCCTGGTAGGATATGGCCATGTCAAACGGCGGCAGTTCCTGCTGCATTTCCCGCAGCCGGTCCATGAGTTCATCCCGGTCTTCGGCAATCAGGGCCGAATCCGCATAGCCGCCTTCCCCGCAGGCAATCAGGAAACAATGCGTACAGCCTGCCAGCTCGGCCGGGGTGCATGGCCTTTGTTCTGTATTCATCAGGGTGCTGAGCCGCATCAGGGCCGCATAGCCGGCATTGTCCTTGGCCAGCAGGTAAAACGGGATCACCTGGTCATGATACAGGCAGTCCGCCTCCATGCCGAATAACGGCTTGATATGATATTTCCCGCAGGCCCGCTGAAAAGCAGCGCAGCCGTGCAGAACATTATGGTCTGTCAGGGCAACCGCTTCATACCCCATGGAAGCCGCCGCCGCGGCCAGGGCTTCCACCCGGATTGTGCTGTCCAGAAGCGAAAAACTGCTGCGGACGGAAAGGTGTGCAAACATACCTGTATTATATCTCATAGACGCTTTGCACGGCAGGCTGTACCAAATAAATATCACTTATGCTAAAATAGGACGGAAATCCCGAGGATTATAAAATGAGTGAAAATATGCATAACGAACATCCGGAACAGCCGGATAACGAGAATAAAAACTTCTTTGACGAAGGGACCGTGGAAGTTCCCGCCCATACATCGGATGACGCCACGACAAAGATCTATGAGGTTCCCCACGAAGCGCCGGAGACAACCGTTCAGAAGCACAATGAACAGAAGAAAAAACGGCGCCGGCACGGAATCTTCGTCTTTTTCACCTGCCTGCTGGTTGTCCTCGTACTGATCGAGATCATCGGCGGCATCACCGGCCTGGTCCTTGTCAACTCCATGCTGAAGGATTCCCCCGAACTGCATGTCGATGACTTTGTCAGCCAGGAATCTTCCATGATTTATGATGCCAACGGCAATGTCATCACCGAAATCGGTGTCTATTACCGCGAAAATGTGCCGTATGAAATGTGTCCGGAAAGCCTTGTGGATGCCTTCCTGGCAATTGAAGACAGCCGTTACTTCACCCATTTCGGTTTTGATATCCCCCGGTTCACCAAGGCAGCCCTGGAAAATCTGAAGAATCATAACTTCGGTCAGGGCGGTTCGACCTTCACAATGCAGCTGGTCAAGAACACCTACTTCTCGATCGATTCCATGGATGCCAACAACACGGGCACCGAACGGACGAAATCCATTGAATATAAAGTGCAGCAGATTGCCCTGGCCATCCAGCTTGACCAGCAGCTCGGCAAGAAGGAAATCTTCCAGCTGTATCTGAACAAGCTGAACTTCGGCGGCCGGATCCGCGGTGTGGAACGGGCTTCCACATACTACTTCGGCAAGCACTGCTATGAACTGAGCCTGCCGGAAAGCGCGATGCTGGCCGGCATCGTCAACCTGCCCAACGGCTACAACCCCTACTATCACCTCGATGACGCAACCTACCGGCGCAACCAGGTGCTCGACGCGATGGCCTACCACGGGTACATCACCGCCGAGGAATGTGAACTGGCCAAGCAGATCAAAGTGGAAGACCTGCTGATCGGTGAGAACCGGGCAGCCGAAGGCAATTCCCGTTATCAGTCCTATATCGACGTTGCCCTGGATGAAGCGGAACGCCTGACCGGCGAAGACCCGACCATCCGCGGCATGGACATCTATACATACATGCAGCCGGTTGTCCAGGAAGAAATCGAAGCGATCCAGAACGAAGAGACTGCGGTTGCCTTCCCGGATGAACTCATGCAGGTGGCCATTATCTCGCTGGATAACCGCAACGGTGCCATCGTCGGCATCGGCGGCGGCCGCAACTACGACGGTGCGCGTCTGCTGAACCGGGCCACCATGAACTTCAAGCAGCCTGGTTCCTCCATCAAGCCGGTGCTCTCCTATGCCCTGGCATATGAATACCTGGGTTATTCCCTGGATGAAATCCTGCTGGACAAACCGATTACCTACCCGCAGGAATCCATGGTCCTGGTCAACGCGACCGGCAAGTATACCGGTGATGTCACGATCAAGGACGCAGTCGGATCCTCGCTGAACATTCCGGCTATCCTGACCCTGCAGCGGGTGGTCGACGCGGTCGGCCGCGACAAGGTGGTCAACTACCTGAATTCGATCGGTTTCACCCGGGTTACCAAGGATAACTTCCACCTCTCGTTCGCCATCGGCGGCACGCTGTTTGAAACCACGGTCAAGGAACTGGCCGGGGCGCATGCCATGCTGATCAACGGCGGTGTATACAACGAACCGCATACCATCGCCAGGATTGTCATGCAGGATGGCACGGAATACTATCCGCAGAACCAGAACCACCAGGTTCTGAGCCCGGGCAGTGCCTGGCTGACCTGCCAGCTGATGGAAAACAACGTCAGCGGCACCTACTGGAACTATATGGATATCCTGCGCCGGAATTATCCTGTCTATGCGAAAACCGGCACCACCGACTGGGGCCGTGACGGCATCCCCTACGGTATTCCGGTCGGCCAGATGAAGGACAAGTGGATGGTGGCCAGCACGACACACTATACCAACTGTGTCTGGGTCGGCTATGACATGGCGGTCGCCGGCAAGCAGACCTACTACACCAACTACAAGAGCCAGCTCAACATCCCCGGCAATATCAACCGGCTGCTGCTGAATGTTGAAGAATGTCTGTCTGAAGAACTGCCGGAACCGGTCAGAAAACCGGAAGATGTTGTCGATGTCCGGTATGTATACGGCAGTTGGCCGCACGTCAGAGCCGAAGACTGGATGGATCCGGCCAACCTGATCACTTCCCAGGAATCCAAAGCCGGCCTCGAAGCCAAGCCGCTGATGAGTTCGGAGGAATTCCGCGCCAGCCTGAACACGGGCGGCGATGACAAGCTCGGCATCACGGCAACTTATGATCAGTACAGCATCCTGCACGTTACGTGGGGCACCAACGGTGACTTCTGTGCCGGGGGCAAGCGCAATATTTCCCTGCATGACCAGTGGAATGATATCGATGAGTGGGGCACCTGCCTGGTCGACCTGTCATGGCTGACCGGCATAGGCGGCGGTTCCTTCTGGGGCACGCTGTATCTGGACGGCTATGAAGCCGGTACGTTCGGCAGCGAAACCGGCCAGTTTGACGGCTGGGTCACCGACCTTTGGGGCCAGGTCCAGGTCTGCGGCGGCGGTGACATGTCCGACGAAACGGCCTGCGCCGTTGCCGAATATGAGCCTGTTCCCGACTATTACAACGGTGAAGCCGGCTGGTGGGATGCCGATGGCAACTGGCACGCCCAATAACTGCTGACACAAAAAAAACCCGGTTCCGTTAGCGGTTCCGGGTTTTCTTTTACCCTTTTTTCAATACTTCATAGCGCAGCCGCAGCCATGAGTCTTCCAGCGTCCGGCATTCCAGCAACTTCAGAACCCCGAGCGCGGAAAGTTCTTCTTTCCGGTGCAGTGCTTCCCCGTCAATCAATGTCGGAGTGCTGCCGCCGCCGATCAGGACAGGGGCGACGATCACATCAACATAATCAATCAGTTCCTGCCGCAGGAACAATGCGTTCAGGGTGCCGCCGGACTGGACTGTCAGCCGCTCGCAGCCGTAATCCGCTTTCAGCTGCCTGAGCGCCGCCGGCAGATCAAGCTGTTTCTGCAGAATGACATGCAGGTTGTCCGCCCGGATGCCGAAGGCCGGATGATGCGGGTTGACGGTGACCAGCACAAACTGATCAGCGCGGGCACAGAACCAGGCGACACCGTGCGCGTCAAGATGCTTATTGTCAATCAGCACGAAGGAAACAGGGCCCTTCTCCGGCAGCGGCTTCCGGTTTACACCCATTTTTTCCTGTACGCGGCCCGAATTCAAAGACCAGAGATCGGTTGTCTGCTCAATTTCATAGTACTGATGCAGTCCCTCCCGGACGCCGGGCACCAGGGGGAAATCCGCGTCGATATCCATCTCATCGGTATCGCCCGTGGAAATCTTGCCATCCAGGCTCATAACCATATACAGGGTAGTGACAGGTCTGTCCATCATACATCTCCTCTTACAGATAGTTTTCCTGCATCAGACATTCCAGCACCCGTGCTTCCCGCTCGAACATCACAGGGTCATAGGGTGTCTGTTTCGGCCGGCGGTTGGTGCGGATGACTGTCATCGGATCGGCAAATACCAGGGTATATCCTTCTTCCTCCTCATAACTGTCCAGCTTCTGCGACAGCACAGCCTCTTCGGCATCACAAAGATAATAGTAATTGTCCTGCACCCAGCATGCGGTTTCATCCGTCATGCTTTTCTGAATGCGGTGTACAAAACCGTATTCCCTGATTGAAGCAGGAATGATCCGCAGGCCGCTTTCCTCCATGGTTTCCCGCCGCAGTGCCTCGACCGGGCTTTCACCAGGTTCCAGCCCGCCGCCGGGGAATTTGTAGTAGTCATATTTCCGGCTGTAAACCATGGCGACGCTGCCGCCGCGGATAATGACCGCCCGGGCCGAATCCCGGCGCCGCACATGCGTACAGCCGGCATAATCCTGCCGGTCCAGGGCAAACAGCATTCTCATTCTACCTTCCCCCTGAAATATGTGAGGACTGCCATGTCAGTCTCCGATCTTTTTCCCAGCCAGGTAACGGGCATGGATATTCCCGGTTTCACCCAGATAGCAGAACCGTTCCACCATCTGCACCGGGGTCAGTTCCGCAAACGGGTCTGCCACCCCGCCGATGACCAGGGCATCAAACTGATAACCCGGCTCCAGGCTGCCGACCCTGCCGAAGACAGCGCCGCCCTCTTTTGTGGCAGTGTGAAATGCTCTGGCAAAGGAAATCGGCTTGTTGTTTTCCGGTTCGTACAGTGTCTTGATCTTGGACAGCTGCACGGAGCGGGCAGCTTCCCCGAATATACCGAGGTTATGGCCGCCGGCTATATCACTGCCATAGCCCAGCTTAATGCCTGCGTCTGCCAGCGCAGCCGATGACATGATGCCGGCAATGACGTTGATTGTCGCGTCCGGGCACTGTACGGCATAGCCGTCATATTTTTTCAGGATGCGGATATCCTCAGCCTGCGGATAGATGAAATGCGCCCCCAGCAGCGGGCCGTGGCCCAGCAGGCCGGCCTGTTCATAAATTCCGGTGTCACAGCCGCATTCCGGATACATCTTCACGGCTTCTGCCGCTTCCCAGAGAGATTCAACCAGATGGGTCTGCACGCCGGCTTCGTACTTCGCCGCCAGCCGGCCCAGCCCGCACAGCAGTTCCCAGCTGCAGGTCGGCGCGAACCGCGGTGTCAGGATCGGCTTCGCGGTCCGGTTATGCCGGTAGCGGGCCAGGAAATCCTCGGTTTCTTCCAGTGACTTCTTTGTGTCTTCACAAAGCCCCGGCGGACTGTTGATATCCATATTGACCTTGCCGACCAGGGCATGCATGCCCTTTTCTTCCAGACGTTCGATCAGATAGTCAGTGGCCGGCACATGAATTGTCCCGAAGATGACTGCGTGCATCGTCCCGTGGGCCAGCAGGTCGTCAATAAACTGATCGTAGACCGCCCGGGCAAAAGCCGGATCCGCATAGCGCTCCTCCAGCGGGAAAGTATAACGGTTCAGCCAGTCTTCCAGCAGCGTATCCATGGCCAGGCCCCGCTGCGGGTACTGCGGGGCGTGGACGTGAAGATCCGAAAAAGCCGGTATGATCACATCATCCCCGAAATCCGTCTCCGGCAGACCGGCAAATTTTTCCGGCAGAACCGGATAGATTCCTTCCACCCTGCCGCCTTCAACGGCCAGCCAGGCATG
>JAFOIT010000202.1 GCA_017420585.1 Solobacterium sp. | reverse complement strand
TCCATCGCTTCTTACTGCCTGTCCGCTTCTGAATACATTCTGGGTCTGTTCGGTGCCGGCCTGGAGCTGCGCGTTGTCGTTGCGCTGGTCTTCCTGACACTGTTCTACATCCTGAACCTGATGGGTGTTGATGCATTCGCGCTTGTTCAGAAGTTCGTCGTCGGCGCCCTGATCATCGCGCTGGTCATCTTCACAGTCTTCGGTCTGCCGAAAGTTGACTGGGCAAACCTGACTGCTGAAGGTCAGTGGATGACAGCCGGCTTCAACGGCCTGATCGCAGCATCTGCGCTGCTGCGTTTCGCAACCGGCGGTGCGAACGTCGTCGTTTCCATGGCTGACGAAGCCAAGAACCCGACAAGAGACATCCCGATTGTCATCGTTACTTCCACACTCGGCGTTGCGGTTCTGTACGCTCTCATGTCCATCGTTGCTGCAGGTGTCCTGCCGCTCGAAATGACAGCCGGCCAGTCGCTGGTTAACACAGCCCGTACAATCCTGCCGTATCCGCTGTTTGTCGTGTTCATCATCTTCGGTGCTGAAGGTGCTCTGCTCTCCACACTGAACTCCCAGCTCGCTTCTGCGACAAAGCCGATTCTGCAGGCTACCTGGGACGGCTGGTTCCCGGCTGCCTGGGGCAAGCTGAACAAGAAGAAGGTTCCGTTCATCTATCTGACAGTCCTGTTCATCATCGGTGCTGCCACAGCCGTCACAGGCATGGACATCGCGACGATTACAACACTGGTCCAGATCATCGGTTCCGTCAACAACGTTCTGCTGGTTTACAGCATGCTGAACCTGAAGAAGGTCTTCCCGGAAGCATGGGCTGCATCCAAGTTCCATGTTTCTGACGGCCTGATGATGGCAATGTTCATCTATGGTGAAGTTACCGTTCTGTATGCTCTGTGGGTTCAGCTGCAGGGCAAGGCCGCTTGGGTCTATATCGGCAACGTCGTCATGGTTGTTGTCGCTCTGACATACTCCGTCCTGCGTTACAACAAGGGTGGCATCGCCAAGACTCCGTATCGGACAATTCTCGGCGAAACACAGAGCTGATTTCAGAATTGAATAATCCCCAACAGAGGAATCGAAAGATTCCTCTTTTTTCGTTTCTGGACACAGGATGAATCAGTCTTATATATTTGAAAGCAGCACTGTGCGGACCCCGTAACGAATCATATGGAAGTTCAAAGTTAAACAGTGTATAATTACGTACATCGGAAGAGGAGTATTATGGAAAACGATCTGGTAAAAAGTGTAAGAAGAGCGGTAAGTCTGCTGGATAAGCTGTACGAGGAGTCAGATCATCTGCACTGGACCTATCTGCGGTATGCAAATATAACAGATAAACTGAATACGACAAACAAGAAGGCAATATATATAGCTTTACTGACGGCACTTCTGCTGAGCGGTCTGGTATCCAATCTGCGGCTGTTCATGGGCTTCAGCCTGCGGGTCTGGCTCAGTCTGCTGGCGGCGATCTGGATCGGTGCTGTCTGCATCTGGCTGTACAGTTCAACAGCCGGGAAAAAGAAAACGACAGAGGAATATATCATTGCCAAGGAAGACTATGAGAAGGTTGTCAAACCCTTCATGGAACAGATCGAGGCCAGTACGGATCTGAAGCGGATTCCGCCGAGATATCAGTATCCGATTGCGGCAAAGTATATTCTGGAACAGCTGAGGAACGGCACCCAGACCGTTGATGAAGCAGTGCAGAAATATGAAGAGCACTTTGATGATATGGCCGGCTGGTCTGACCATGAAGAATTCCGGAATACGAAAGAACAGGAACAGAGTGTCCGCATGTTCTATCCGGATGCTGAAATCCCGGAAAGATACGAACGAAAATCATCGGTTGTCAACCGGGATAAGTAATCAGTTTTTGTCCTTGCACGAAACAGATAAGAATGATATTATAGTTGACGCACTGAAAAGTGCGTCTTCTGTTCCGCTGGCCGGTTTGGGACCATGAGCAGAAAGATCGATCGGTACAGAAGGAGAGAAGATTATTATGAAAATGGATCTGGTTGACAAGATTACAAAATCGCAGCTGCGCAATGACATTCCTGAATTTGAAGCCGGTGATACCCTGCGGGTTCACGTCAGAATCCGTGAAGGTGAGAAGTCCCGTATTCAGATGTTCGAAGGTGTCTGCGTAGGCAAGAAGAACGGCGGCGTCGGCGAGACATTCACAGTCCGCAAGATGTCCAACGGGATCGGCGTGCAGAGAACATTCCCGATGCATTCCCCGATCATCGACCATGTCGAAGTAGTCCGCTTCGGTAAGGTCCGCCGGGCCAAGCTGACATACCTGAAGGGTCTGTCCGCCAAGAACGCACGTATCAAGGAAGATCGCTGAGATCTATGGGAGAAGGTTCAATACCTTCTCTTTTTTTTGTTATAATGCCAATATGGCAGTGAATAATAAAAAGAGAAAACTGCGCCCGTTTATACGGGAAACCCTGGAATTCCTGAAAGAGCTGGCTGTATGCATGCTCATTGTCTTTATCGTCGGGAAATTCATTGTCCAGCCGATTGAAGTCAAGGGGAGTTCCATGTATCCGACGCTGCAGGACGGTTCGTACGGCATCACTAATGTGATCGGCCGCAGAACCGGTCATATTGAGCGTTTCGATATCGCCATCATATACATAAAGGACAGGAATGAATATCTGGTCAAGCGGGTGGTCGGCCTGCCGGGTGAGACGATTTCCTATACGGACGGGGTTCTGTATGTCGACGGGGCGCCGGTCAATGAAACATTTTTTGATGAAGCATATGTCAGCACCTATGGGGCGGATTTCATGCGGGATATCGAACCGGTAACCCTGAAGGAAGACGAGTATTACTGTCTGGGCGACAACCGCCCGCACAGTTCCGATTCGCGGGTATATGGTCCGTTCAAGGAAGATGTGATTGTAGCCAAGGGTGCACTGATCCTGTTCCCGCTGGCGGAATTCGGAGTCCGGACATGGTAAAGGTACAGTGGTATCCGGGCCACATGGACAAGGCCCGGCGGGAGATGCAGGAAAAGCTGAAAGTGGTGGATGTGGTCATCGAAGTGCGTGATGCCCGGATCCCGGAAGCTTCCCGCAATCCGGTGCTTGACTCTCTGTCTTCAGGGAAACCGCGCATCATCGTGCTGTCGAGGCGCGACATGGCAGATGACGCAGAAACTGAAAAATGGCTGCGCAGACTGGAGCAGGGCGGCAATAAGGCACTGGCCCTTGACCTGCAGAGAGACAAGAATGTCAAAAAGAAACTGCTGCAGGCAGCGCTGGATCTGACCCGGGAAAAACGGGAGAAGCAATTCAGCCGCGGGATCCGGCCGCGTCCGGTCAGGGCCATGGTCTGCGGCATACCAAATGTCGGCAAGTCTACCATGATCAATCGGATTGCTTCCCGAAGCCAGGCCAAGACTGAAGACCGGCCGGGTGTAACCCGGAGCCTGACGTGGATCCATGCGGATGAAAAGCTGGAACTGCTCGATACGCCGGGGGTCCTCTGGCCGAAATTTGATGATGAAAAAACCGGCTCGCTGCTGGCGGTAACCGGTGCCATTAATGATGATATCCTGGATATTCCCATGATCGCCATGGACGGTATCCATATTATCCAGGACCGTTATCCCGGCCTGCTGCCGGAGGTGTACGGATGCAGCAGGGGAGACAGTCCGCCGGCGGTGCTGCGGGCCATTGCGGCAAAACGGAACCTGCGGAAGGAAAACGATCTTCCGGATACCAAACGGGCGGCTGTCATGTTTCTGCAGGAAGTCCGCAAGGGCCGGATCGGACCGCTGACACTGGAGGCTGCGGATGAAGAAACTGAAAATCTGTCCGAATGACTATGAACACGAAGCCTGGCGTAATAACCGGCTTGTGCTGGGTATTGACGAGGCCGGCAGGGGACCACTTGCCGGTCCTTTAACCGTTGCCGGGGTGGTTTTCCCGGTCGGATATGAAAACCCCGATATTTATAATTCCAAGGCCCTGAGCGAGAAGAAACGGGACGAACTGTATGAGACCATCATGGCGGATGCGCTCTTCTTTGCCATCAAAATTGTCAGCGAAGCAGATATTGACCGGTACAACATCTACCGGGCGGACCAGCTGGCCATGGCGGAAATTGCCGCAGACCTGCAGGCGGATCTCATCCTGACGGATGCCATGCCCCTGGAGCTGGATACGGAAGTGATCCCGCTGGTCAAGGGTGATCAGAAATCCATTTCGATCGCGGCCGGGTCAATTCTGGCCAAAGTGACCAGGGACAGGATTATGCTGGCATATGACAGAATCTATCCCCAGTACGGTTTTGCCCGCAACAAAGGTTATCCGACGAAGGAACACCTGCAGGCCATTGAACAGTATGGCATTACCCCGATTCACCGCCGCAGTTTCGGACCGGTGGCGGTGCACCAGGAACAGCTTGATATATGACGGAAGGAGACTGCCGGATGAATACGGAACTGAAAGAACGCAAAGACACGGATCCCGCGTACCACTGGGATCTTTCGACCCTGTATGCAAATGATGAAGCCTGGCAGCGGGAACTGGACACATTGGAGGGCCTGATCCAGGCCGTGGAACAGCGTCAGGGAACCCTGCATGATGCGGAAGCCATCGCGGCTTATTTTGCGGCCCTGACGGCCTTGAACAGGACACTGAACAATCTGTTTACCTATGCCAGCCTGCGCCAGAGCGAAGACACCCGGGCGGCGGAAGGGAACCGCATGTATGCCCGGATCTTCAGCCGGCTGACCGATGCGGAAAGCAGGACTGCCTTTGCGGAACCGGAAATCCTTGCACTGCCGATCGAAGAACTGGAGGCCATCCGGGATGCAGAGGTCATGGCACCTTACCGGTTCACCATGGACTGCCTGATTCGCCGCAAGCCGCATACGCTTACGGCCGGCGAAGAGGAACTGCTGGCCCGGCTCAGCCAGGCCCTGCGGGCACCGCAGGAAATCACCGAGAAGCTGATGGACGCCGACCTGACATTTGCGTCAGTCCCGGATGAGCAGGGGCAGATGCACGAAGTCAGCGGGGCAAATTACATCCTGCACCAGCAGAGCCCGGACCGGACCCTGCGCCGCAATGCCTTTTTCAGCCTGTATAAGGGCTATGCAACCCATATCCACACGTTTGCTGCCGCGTATGCCGGGGCCGTGCATGCGGCCATTGCCGAAGCGGCGGCCAGGCACTACACATCCTCACGGGAGATGTCCATGGCTGAGGACCATATTCCGACCGCTGTCTATGACCAGCTGATCGCTGCCGTCCATGATCATATGGATGTCATGCACCGCTATGTCAGGCTCAGGAAAAAACTGCTGGGTGTTGATGAGCTGCATTATTATGATCTCTATGCGCCGCTGAGCGATGGACCGGAAGATGAATATACGTATGAGCAGGCCCGGGAGATGGTGCTTTCGGCCGTTGCTGTCCTGGGGGAAGACTATGTCAATACCGTCAGGCGGGCATTCAGTGAAGGCTGGATTGACGTTTATCCGAACAAGGGAAAAACCGGCGGTGCCTATTCCTCCGGCACATATGATTCGGCCCCGTATATCCTGCTGAATTACACGAACACACTGGAAAGCGTATCCACCATTGCGCATGAAATGGGGCATTCCATGCATTCCTGGCTGGCGAACCATGCCCAGCCGGCCCATCTAGCGGACTATACAATGTTCGTGGCTGAAGTCGCCTCCACCGTCAATGAAAACCTGATGATTGAGCAGCTCCTGAAAAACTGCGATGAGCCGCGCCGCCGGATGGCGCTGCTGAATCAGTATCTGGAAAGTTTCAAGGGCACTGTATACCGGCAGACCATGTTTGCCGAGTTTGAAATGAAAGCCCATGCCCTGGCCGAACAGGGGGAAGCCCTGGATGCGGAAACCCTGAATCATCTGTATCTGGAACTGATCCGGGAATACTTCGGGGAAGATCTTGTCATTGATGATGAAGTGAAATACGAATGGGCCAGGATACCGCATTTCTATATGCTGTTTTATGTGTATGTTTACGCGACCGGATACAGCAGCGCCGCTGCCATTTCGCAGAAGATCCTGAACGAGGGCCCGGAGGCGGTCAGACACTATCTGGAATTCCTGCAGATGGGCGGCAGCCGGTTCCCGCTGGATGAGCTGCGGCATGCCGGTGTGGACCTCATGACGCCCCAGCCGGTGGCGACAGCCCTTGATAAATTCGCGGCAGTGCTGGCCGAAGCGGAAACACTGGCCGCGCAGCTGGAAACAGCATGAGCCTGACCGAAACCGCAGTCAGTCGTACTTAAAGAACCGGCAGAACCAGCCGGTTTTTGTATGCATACCGGGATTTTGGCAGAGCTGTGCGAATAGTATCTGTAGGAGCTTGCTATGGAACTGAGAGATCTGCTGGCCGGAGCCGCCCGGCACTACCATGGAGACTGGTCAAAAATTGCAGGAGCGGTACGGAATCATGAAGAATACCCGGCTGCGCAGGAACAATGCCTGACCATCGTTGATGCCGCGTATCCGGATGTGCTGCGGCAGCTGCGGTTTCCGCCCTGGGTTATATATTATGAAGGAGACCTGGATCTGCTGAAGCAGCCGAAGCTGACAATAGTCGGCTCTAGGCAGTGCAGCCCGTACGGGGCCGGTGTGACAGAATATCTGGCGGCAGAGCTGGCCCAACGGTATGTCCTGGTGTCCGGACTGGCCAGAGGGGTGGATGGGCTGGTGCATGAAACAGCCATGAAAACCGGCGGATCCACGATCGGGGTAATCGGGTGCGGTCTCGATATTCATTATCCCCGCAGCAATGACCGGCTGTATCGGCAGATGAAGAAAAACCAGCTGATCCTTTCCGAATACCCCCGCGGCACCCTGCCCCGGAAAGAACATTTTCCCTGGCGCAACCGGATCCTGGCAGCCCTGGGCGAACAGATCATCGTCACCCAGGCAGCCCTGCGCAGCGGTACGATGCTGACGGTGAATGAAGCCCTGAATCTGTCGCGGACGGTATGGTGTGTCCCGTATCCGTTCGGGGATGAAACCGGGGCCGGCAACAACCTGCTGATCTCCCAGGGCGCAATGATTCTCTATCGCCCGGAACAGGTGCAAGATTTCCGGCCGGTGAAACATAGAACTTGCAAAGACGGATCAATTTCTGTATCCTAGGCTTTGTTTTACAAGATGAGGTGAGCAGTAATGAAAAATCTTGTCATCGTGGAGTCTCCCTCCAAATCGAAGACAATTCAGAAATATCTGGGTCCGGACTATACAGTCGTCTCCAGCAAGGGTCATATCAGGGACCTGGCCATCCGCGGCAAAGACGGTCTCGGGGTGGACGTGGAGGCCGGATTTGTGCCGACCTATGAGATTTCAAAGGATAAAAAGGAAATTGTGAAGGATCTGCAGAACAAAGCGGCAAAGGCCGGGCAGGTCTTCCTGGCAACCGACCCGGACCGTGAAGGGGAAGCCATCTCCTGGCACCTGGCCCAGGAACTGGGGCTTCCGGAAGATGCCGTAGACCGGGTCACATTCCATGAAATCACGCACAATGCCGTCCGGGATGCGTTCCGGCAGCCGCGGGCGATTGACATGGACCTGGTGCACTCACAGGAAACCAGGCGGATCCTTGACCGGATTATCGGTTTTAAACTGTCCAAGCTTCTGAACAGCAAGATCAAGTCCAAGTCGGCCGGCCGGGTACAGTCGGTGGCCCTGAAACTGATCGTGGAACGGGAAAAGGAAATACAGGCCTTTGTCCCGAAAGAATACTGGACGCTGGACGCGAAGTTCCGCAAGGACGGCATTCCGTTCACGGCTTCCCTGGCCCGCATCAATGGGGAGAAGGCGGAGCTGAACAATGAAGCGGATGCCATGCAGGCTTACAACAACTGCCAGGGTGAATTTACCTTGACCAGTCTCAAGCCGACCACCAAATCCACGGCGCCGTTCAAGCCGTTCATTACCTCCACGCTGCAGCAGGAAGCCTCTACCAAGCTCGGCTTTGCGGCCAAGCGGACCATGTCGATTGCCCAGAAACTCTATGAAGGCATCGATATCGGCAACGGTCAGGAAGGTCTGATCACGTATATGCGTACCGACAGCACCAGGCTTTCCAATGTCTATATGGCGGCGGCCCGGGAACGGATCGAGACGCTGTACGGGAAAAAGTACCAGGGCACGTACCGGGTGAAAAACGACTCGAATGCCCAGGATGCACATGAAGCCATCCGGCCGACAAATCTTGAGAACGAACCGGATAAGATCAAGCCGTATCTGACCAGTGAGCAGTACAAACTGTATAAGCTGATCTATGCCCGGGCACTGTCTTCCCTGATGGCCCCGGCCAGGTTCAGCGGCGAAGGCATCACGCTGGCACAGAACGGTTATGAATTCACCGCCAGCGGCAGCCGCATGACCTTTGACGGCTGGCTGAAAGTTTACGGGGATTACTATGCCAGCAAGGATACCGTCCTGCCGGAACTGGCAGAAGGGGAAAAACTGACCGCAGAGGAACTGAAGCCTGCGCAGCACTTCACCGAACCGCCGGCCCGCTATACCGAAGCCAGACTGATCCGTGAGATGGAAGAAGACGGGATCGGCCGGCCGTCCACTTATGCGATGATCATCGATACGATCCAGGAACGCGGTTATGTTGATCTGAAACCTTCGACGGAGAAATCCAAGACGAAAGTATTCTTCCCGACGGCGCAGGGTATCCTTACTGTTGAGAAACTGGATGAGTTCTTCGCGGGAATCATCAATACGAAATACACTGCCAGGATGGAAAACGAACTGGATGAGATAGCCGAAGGCAAGGAGAACGAAGTCAAGGTCCTGACTTCCTTCTGGAAGAAATTTATTCCTCTGCTCGATGAAGCGTACGAGAAGATGGAGAAGATCCAGCCGGAAAAGACCGGGGAAATATGCCCTGAATGCGGCGGTGACCTGGTCTACAAGTCCGGCCGCTACGGCAAATTCATTGCCTGCACCAATTTCCCGACCTGCCGGTATACCAGGCAGCTCAACAGTGAAGTCAGGGAAAAACCGGAGCCGACCGGGAAGATCTGTCCGAAGTGCGGCGGCGAACTGCTGAAACGGCGCAGCCGCTACGGTACATATTTCCTTGGCTGTTCCAATTTCCCGGATTGCCGTCACATGGAAACGCTGGAGGGGGAACCGATTTCCCTGAAAAGCACCCGTACGGCAAAGAAAACAGGCGGCCGTACAACCCGCAGAAACGGCCGGAAAAAGGCATAAACCATGAAACAGGAAGCGATTGTCATCGGTGCCGGCCTGGCCGGCAGTGAAGCGGCGTGGCAGCTGGCCGAACGCGGCATCCGGGTCCGGCTGGTTGAGATGAAGCCGCAGAAACGTACACCGGCCCATGCGGCGGATACGTTTGCCGAACTGGTCTGTTCCAACTCCCTGCGCTCCGATGCTTTGACCAACGCGGCCGGACTGCTGAAAGAAGAAATGCGGCTGATCGGGTCGGTGATCATGAGCTGCGCCGATGCCCACCGGGTGCCGGCCGGTTCGGCCCTGGCCGTGGACCGGGAAGGATTTTCCCGGGCTGTAACCGAAAAACTGCAGAATCATCCGCTGATTGAAATCGTCAGTCAGGAGATGGATCATATTCCGGAGGAGCCGGTCATCATTGCCAGCGGGCCGCTGACCAGTGATGCCCTGATGAACCCGATCCGGGATCTGCTCAAGGCTGAAGACTGCTACTTTTATGATGCCGAAGCCCCGATTGTTACCGCGGAATCCATTGATTTCACCAAAGCCTACCGTAAATCCCGTTATGACAAGGGCACGGCAGACTATGTCAACTGCCCGATGACCCGGGAGGAGTTCGACCGCTTCTATGAGGCAGTCATCAACGGTGCAACCGCTCCGCTGCACAGCTTCGAGAAGGAAGTCTACTTTGAGGGGTGCATGCCTTTTGAAGTCATGGCCAGAAGGGGCCGGGAAACGCTGCTGTTCGGGCCCATGAAGCCGGTCGGACTGGAGCACAACGGCATGCGGCCGTACGCGGTCGTACAGCTGCGGCAGGATAATGCCGAAGCCAGCCTGTACAACATCGTCGGCTTCCAGACCCATCTGACGTGGGGGGCCCAGAAGGAAATCCTGCGGCTGATCCCGGGCCTTGAAAACTGTGAGATCGTCCGTTACGGGGTCATGCACAGGAATACTTTTATCAACGCGCCGAACTGCCTGCGGGAAACCTATCAGGCAAAGATCCGCGATGATCTTTTCTTTGCCGGCCAGATGACCGGGGTGGAAGGCTACATTGAATCGGCAGCCAGCGGCATGCTGGCGGGCATCAACATGGCCCACTATCTGAAAGGGGAACCGCTGGTGACCCCGGGTCCGGACACCATGATCGGCGCCATGGCCTATTACATCACCCATGCCGATCCGGATCATTTCCAGCCCATGAATGCCAATTTCGGCATCTTCCGTCTGAACGAAAGAGTCCGCAAGAACGAACGCAAGGAAGCCATGGCCCGGCAGGCCCTGGCCGTAATCAGGAAGCTGGTGGACAGCCATGCGCTTTGAGGATTCCCTGGATGGATTCCTGCGGCACATGAAGATGTCCCGCACCGGTTCGGCCGACACCCAGAACGCCTATCACCGGGATGTACTGCGGTTTCTGCAGTACCTGGAGGAAGAGGGCATCTCATCGTTTGAAGATGTGACCAAGGAACATATCAGCCGCTATGTGACTGCCCTGCGCAGCGGCGCGATCGGCGGCCAGCCGCTGGCCAATGCCAGCTACTCCCGCAGCCTTTCGGCTTTGCGTTCCTTTTACCGTTACCTCAATAAATACGAGCAGATCGAGAACAATCCGGTCCGGATGTTCCGCGGGGCGGCGGCCCAGCGCAAGCTGCCAGAGTATCTGACGTTCGATCAGATGGAAAAGCTGCTGAACTGCTTTGACCTGTCTGATCCGGCCGAGATCCGTGACCGCTGCGTGCTGGAAGTCATGTATGCCTGCGGCCTGCGTGTTTCCGAGTGTGCCGGTCTGAAAATCTCTGATATCAGCCTGCGGGAACAGTACCTGACGGTACTCGGCAAGGAAAGCAAGGAGCGCATGGTGCCGTTCTATCACCGCTGCGGGCAGCTGATTGATCTTTACCTGCGGGAAAGCCGGCCGCTGTTTGTGCGGGAAGAACACGATTTCCTGTTCGTTAACCAGAAGGGAAAGCCGCTGAGCTCCCGGGCCATACAGCTGATCTGCGAAAAGGCGGAAGCCAAAGCCGGCCTCAGCATCCATGTCCATCCCCATATGATCCGGCATTCCTTTGCCACGCACCTGCTGGACAACGGAGCGGACCTGCGGGTCGTGCAGGAGCTGCTCGGCCATGAAAACCTGTCCACCACGCAGATCTATACCCATGTGACCGGGGACCGGCTGCGGCGGGTTGTGGATGAGGCGCATCCCCACAGCCGCAGGCAGAAATGACATGTAAGCATTTTCAATAAAAATGTTCTTGCAATATAGAATCGGTATGATAAAATTCCGATGAAAAGAAAGGATTTGTAAAGCGTTCGGTTACAGACCCTTTTTTTGGAAAAGTGAAGGAGGACTCTTATGAACAAGTATTCTCTGCTCAGCATGAAAGATTTGACGAAGCAGGATATCATTCAGATCCTCGACGATGCTTTATTGTTCAGCGACAAATACAAAGATTGGCAGCTGCCCTGTTCCAAGGCTCTGGTTGCCAATCTTTTTTTTGAAGCATCGACGCGGACACACTACTCATTTGAAAGCGCAGAACTGCAGCTTGGATGCAAGCCGGCGGACATCGATGTCGGCAAGAGTTCCATTACAAAGGGTGAAACCCTCTACGATACAGTCAAGGTTCTGGAGTCCATCGGCTATGATGCCGTAGTGATCCGGCACTCCCAGGATGCCTATTACCGCGAACTGGAAAACATCAATATCCCGATCCTGAATGCCGGCGACGGCCAGGGCGACCACCCGACCCAGTGCCTGCTTGACCTGCTGACAATGTATCAGGAGTTCGGGCATCTGGAAGGCCTTAAGGTTGTCATCTGCGGTGACATCCTGCACAGCCGGGTAGCGGCTTCGGACAAGGAAGCGCTCGAGAAGATGGGCGCAACTGTCTGCTTTGCCGGGCCGGAGATCTGGCGCCGGGAAGGCTTCCGGGCGGTTGAGCTTGATGATGTGATTGAGGACGCGGATGTCGTCATGATGCTGCGGATCCAGAAGGAAAGAGGTTCTGCCCTGACCGATGTCACTGATGAGGAATATCTGGAGCGCTACGGCATGAACAAGACCAGATACGTGAAGATGAAGGATACGGCGATTATCATGCATCCGGGACCGATCAACCGCGGTGTCGAGTTCGATACGGATCTTGTCGAAGCGCCGAAGAGCCGTTACTTCAAGCAGATTCAGAACGGTGTCCTGGTCAGAAAAGCAGTCATCAAGAGAGCCTTCGGCTTCGCTCCGTTCGCTGAAGAGGATGCGCAGTGAAAAGGCTGATCCGGGGCGGACAGGTCCTGCTGGATGACGGCCTGAAAGCCTGTGAAGTACTTTTCGATGAAGAACAGATACTGGCCATTGCCGAAACGATCGACGCGCCGGACGCCGAAGTGATTGATGCTTCCGGGCTGACGGTGCTGCCGGGTCTGGTGGATACACACGTGCATCTGCGGGAGCCGGGCCAGGAACAGAAGGAAACAATTGCGACCGGCAGTATGGCTGCTGCCCACGGTGGTTTTACCACGGTTTTTGCCATGCCCAATGTCAAGCCGTTCCCCAATGACCGGAAGACAATGAGGGATTACCTGGATCTGATCGCGAAAGACGCCGTGGTCACCGTCTGGCCGTTCGGTACGATCACCCGGGATGAAAAGGGGCAGGAGCCGTCCGATTATGCCGGCATGAAGGAACTCGGTATCCGCTGGTTCTCCGATGACGGTGTCGGGGTGGCTGATGAGAATGTCATGCGGCAGGCCATGCTGAAGGCAAAGGAAGCCGGTGTGCTTTTCTCCTGCCATACGGAAGACATGGACTACCGCAAGCCGGGCGCTTCCGTCCATCAGTCCGCATACGCTGACCTGATGGGCTGGGGCGGCATTCCTTCCGCCTGCGAGAGTGCCCAGCTGATCCGCGACATGGAGATTGCCGGCCCGCTCGGCCTGCGTTACCATGGCTGCCACATATCCGCAAAGGAAAGTGTGGAAGGAATCCGCAAAGCCAAGGCGGCCGGCTGGGATGTCAGCGCGGAGGTAACCGCCCATCACCTGCTGCTGGAAGACCGGGACGTCAAAGGACCAAACTGGAAGATGAATCCGCCGCTGCGCAGTCATGAAGACCGCATGGCGCTGATTGCCGCCCTGGAAGACGGCACCCTGGATTTTATTGCCAATGACCATGCCCCGCATACACGGCAGGATAAAAACCGGCCGATGGCCGCCGCGGCCTTCGGCATCATCTCACTGGAAACCAGCTTCCCGCTGCTGTATACGGAATTTGTCCACCGGCAGAAGCGCTGGACCCTGGCCCAGCTGGTTGGCTGGATGTCACGAAAGCCGGCAGAACGGTTCGGCCTGGAGAAAGTCGGCCGGCTTGCGGTCGGCTATCACAGCGACATTGTCCTGGCTGATCTGCAGAGCGAACGGGTCATTGACAAGGATACGTTTCTATCAAAAGGCCGGAACACACCATTTGACGGATGGACGGTATATGCCGGTATCCGTGAAACAATCAAAAACGGCAGAACAGTCTGGAAAGGGAAATAAATGGAACGCATACTGGTACTGGAAGACGGTACATGGTTCAGGGGGGAGGCCGCCGGGTCGGATCACTTCCGCATCGGCAGCCTGATCTTCAACACAGCCATGACCGGTTATCAGGAAATCATTACCGATAATGCAAATGCCGGCAGTATGGTCGTCATGACCTATCCGCTGATCGGTGCCTATGGGATCAACCGTGATGACAGTGAAAGCCTGAAGCCTGTCCTGGCCGGCCTGATCGTCCGGGAAATCTCCGATACACCTTCCAATTTCCGCAGCGCGGAAACGCTGGAAAGCTATATGAAGCGGATGGATATCCCGGGCATCAAGCACGTGGATACCCGGGCGATTGTGCGTCATCTGCGCACCCACGGGACAATGCGGGCATCCTTCTGCAGCAAGGAAGCAGAAATCGAAGGGACGATCGCGGCCATCAAGGCATATGTCCCGGCAGAGCATCCGGTCAAGACGGTATCTGCCCGCAGCATCTACACGATCCCGGGCCGGGGCAGAAAAGTGCTGATGATCGACTACGGGGTCAGCCTGAGCATGCTTAGGCACTGTGCCGCCCGCGGCTACGATCTGATCGTTGCCCCGTATGACATCAAGGCGGAGACAGTTCTGGACTATCATCCGGAAGGAATCCTGCTGTCCGGCGGACCGGGCAATCCGGCCTTTCTGTTCAGTCAGATCGAAGCGATCCGCAAGCTGATCGGCACAGTACCGGTTTATGGATACGGGCTCGGGTGCGAACTGCTCGGGCTGGCCTGCGGGGCTGATCTGGAAGCGCTGCCGCACGGACATCACGGCCCCAACCAGGCAGTTGTGGATGTCAGGGCCGACCGGGTGCTGATTACCCGGCAGAACCATCAGTATGCCCTCAAGGCAAAATCCCTGGATGCCGCCGGCCTGAGCCTGACATACCGTTCACTGAACGACGGCAGTGTGGAAGGGATAGAGCATTCCGAATACAGCTGTGCCGGGATTGAATTCGATCCGGATGAGCAGTTTTTCACTGCCTTTGAAAAGGCCATGGAAAAGGAGGGTCACTGATGCCGAGACGGGAAGATATTCATAAGATCATGGTGATCGGTTCCGGTCCGATTGTCATCGGCCAGGCAGCCGAATTTGACTATGCCGGTTCACAGGCCTGCGCAGCCCTGCGTGAAGAAGGCTACGAAGTAGTCCTGATCAACTCCAATCCGGCCACAATCATGACCGATACGGCCATTGCCGACCGGGTTTATATCGAACCGCTGACGCTTGAATCCGCCAAGCGGGTTATTTTCAAGGAACGTCCGGACGCGATCCTCGGATCGCTGGGCGGGCAGACCGGCCTGAACCTGGTTGTCGATCTGCACAATGACGGGATCCTGGATGAATTCGGGGTGGAGATCCTCGGCACCGACCTGCAGGCCATCAACCAGGCTGAAGACCGGGAGATGTTCCGGTCCCTGATGCAGGAAATCCATGAGCCGATTCCGGAGAGCGTCATCGTTCACAGCATTGAGGAAGCAGTTGCTTTCGGTGACCGGCAGGGCTACCCGCTGGTTGTCAGACCGGCGTATACACTCGGCGGCACCGGCGGCGGCTTTGCCCATAATGAAGAGGAACTGCGCCACATTACCGACACCGGCCTGAAGATGTCCCCGGTGCACCAGTGCCTGATCGAACAGTCGATTGCCGGCTATAAGGAAATCGAGTATGAAGTCATGCGCGATGCCAAGGACAATGCCATTACGATCTGCAGCATGGAAAACGTGGATCCGGTCGGCATCCATACCGGTGACTCCATCGTCGTGGCACCGGTGCAGACCCTGACGGACTATGAAAACCATATGCTGGCGGGGGTTGCCCTGAAAATCATCCGGGCCCTGCGGATCTGCGGCGGCTGCAACGTGCAGCTTGCCCTGCACCCGAAGAGCTTCAAATACTACGTGATTGAAGTCAATCCGCGGGTTTCGCGTTCCTCGGCGCTGGCTTCCAAAGCCACCGGCTATCCGATTGCCCGGGTTTCCGCCAAGCTGGCGGTCGGCCTGACTCTGGATGAAATCCTCAACCCGGTCACAAAGACAACCTACGCCTGCTTCGAGCCTTCGGTTGACTACATTGTCACGAAGTTCCCGCGTATGCCGTTTGACAAGTTCCCGAATGCCGACCGGCAGCTGGGCACGCAGATGAAGGCAACCGGCGAAGTCATGTCCATCGGCCGCACATTTGAGGAATCCTTCCTGAAATCCGTCCGCTCGCTGGAAACGAAAGTGGATCATATCGAACGGAAAGAACTGACGGAAGCGACGAAGGAAGAACTGTATCAGAAGATCAGGGGGCGGGATGACGAGCGTTTCTTTGCCCTGGCTGAATGGCTGCGCCGCGGCTACGACGCTGATGAGATGCAGAAGATCACGAACATTGACCGCTTCTACTTCGACCGGCTGTACCGGATCCTGGAAGTGGAAGAACTGGTCAAGAAACACCGCGGCAGCCTGGATGTGCTGCGGCTGGCCAAGCAGACCGGCTTCTCCGACGCCTGGATCAGCCGGCAATGGCAGATCAGCGAACAGGCCCTGTATGACCTGCGCCGCCAGGAAGGCATCGTGCCGGTCTACAAGATGGTGGACACCTGCGCCGGGGAATACCCGAGTGAAACCCCGTATCTGTATTCGGCTTATGAGCAGGAAAACGAATCCATTCCCAGTGACCGGCAGAAGGTCATCGTGCTCGGTTCCGGTCCGATCCGGATCGGCCAGGGGGTGGAGTTTGACTATGCCACGGTGCACTGTGTCAAGACCCTGCATGAGGAAGGCTATGAGGCCATTATCATAAACAACAACCCGGAGACCGTATCCACGGACTTCTCAATCTCCGACAAGCTGTATTTCGAGCCGCTGACCACGGAGGATGTCATGCACATCGTTGATCTGGAACAGCCGCTGGGCGTCATTGTCCAGTTCGGTGGCCAGACAGCCATCAACCTGGCAGACAGCCTGGTCCGCCATGGTGTCAGGATCCTCGGCACCAGCCTGGAAAACATCAACGCGGCGGAAGACCGGCATGAATTCGAAACGATGCTGGATGAACTGCATATCCCGCAGCCGGAAGGCGCGACAGCGGTCACGGTGGAGCGGGCTGTAGAGATTGCCGGTGAAATCGGCTATCCGGTACTGGTCAGACCGAGCTACGTGCTGGGCGGCCGGGCCATGGAAATTGTCCATAACGAAGAAGAACTGCGGATCTATATGGCAACTGCCGTCAAGGAAATCAGCCATGATTCGCCGATCCTGATTGACCGGTACATTCTTGGCCGGGAACTGGAAATCGACGCGGTCGCCGACGGTGAAAACGTCTATATCCCGGGCATCATGGAACATATCGAAAGGGCCGGCATCCATTCCGGTGACTCGATTTCGGTCTATCCGACCCAGACGGTATCGGAGGAAGTCCGGCAGACAATCATCGACTATGCCGTACGGATCGGCAAGGGTTTCCGGTTCATCGGCCTGTACAATATCCAGTTCATTGTGGACCATAACGAAAAGGTCTATGTTCTGGAAGTCAACCCGCGCAGCTCCCGGACCGTACCGTTCCTGTCAAAGATCACAGGTATTCCAATGTGCCAGGCAGCGACCCGGGCAATCCTCGGCGAAAGCCTGATTGAACAGGGGTATACCCCGGGTTATCATCCCGAAAAGCCCGGCCGGGTTTATGTCAAGGCACCGGTATTCTCGTTTGCCAAGCTGCGCAGTGTCGACACTGTGCTGGGGCCGGAGATGAAATCCACCGGTGAAGCCCTCGGGGCAGATGTCAGTCTGGAAAAGGCACTTTACAAAGCCCTGCAGGGTTCCGGGGTGCAGATCCCGCAGTACGGCAATGTCCTGTTCACGATTGCCGATGAGGACAAGCCGGCAGCGCTTGACCTGGCCAGAAGGTTCTACGCGATCGGCTACGGTCTCTACGCGACCGCCGGCACAGCCGCCTATCTGGAAGAAAACGGCCTGTTTGTACACCGGGCCGCCAAGATCAGCGAAGAAAGCAGTGACGAAACGGTTATCGATATTATCCAGCACGGCAAGGTCAGCTTTGTCGTCAACACCATCGAGTCCGGCAGCCACGGCTCCCGCAATGACGGATTCCTGATCCGCCGGGTTTCGGCTGAGAACAACATCTCCTGCATGACCTCGCTGGATACTGCCGGGGCCCTGCTGAAGGTGCTGGAAAGCAGAAGCTTTGCGATGGTCAGCATGAATGAGATGGAGGCGGAACGATGAGAACCGCGGCTGCTGTCATTGTCTCAAATGAGATGATCGCCCGGGATATTTACCGGATGGTCCTGAAAACGGACCTGGGGCAGGAAACGGCGTGCGGCCAGTTTGTACAGGTGGCTGTACCTGGCTATTTCCTGCGCCGGCCGATTTCGGTGCACCGGGCAAGTGAAGATGAATTATCACTGATCTACCGGATTGCCGGGGACGGCACCCGGACCATGAGCACGCTGAATGCCGGTGAAACCGTGGATCTGTTCGGTCCGCTGGGTTCAGGCTTCCCGCTGCTGGATGAGGACGTCACGCTGATCGGCGGCGGGGTCGGTGTACCGCCGCTGGTCGAAACGGCATTCCGCTATATCCAGGCCGGATACAATGTAACGGCCGTGCTTGGTTTCAGCGACAAGGATGTCATGATCTGCCGGGATGAACTGGAGGCCCTGGGCTGTCAGGTCGTCATCGCGACCATGGACGGCAGTGCCGGGTATAAGGGCACGGTTCTCGATGCCATCGAACAGGCTGAACTGCCGGTCAAAACCGTGCTGGCCTGCGGGCCCCTGCCGATGCTGAAGGCAGTCGCGGCCCGCTATGACGGCTACATTTCCCTGGAAGAACGCATGGCCTGCGGCATCGGGGCCTGCATGGGCTGCGTCATCCGCACCCCGGACGGGGACAGCCGGCGCATCTGCAAGGACGGCCCGGTATTCCGCATCGGGGAGGTGGAACTATGATTGATCTTTCTGTATCACTGCCGGGCCTGGAACTGAAGAATCCCATCATTCCGGCCAGCGGCTGCTTCGGCTTCGGCCGGGAGTTTGCCGAACTGTATGATCTCAACCTGCTGGGCGGCATCGCCATCAAGAGCGCGACTCCGGAAGACCGTTTCGGCAACCCGACACCCCGGATTGCGGAGACCCCGGCCGGCATGCTGAACGCGATCGGCCTGCAGAATCACGGCGTCGATTACATCATGGACCATGAACTGCCGTGGCTGGCGCAGTTTGACACGCCGATCCTGGCCAATGTGGCCGCGTCAACGGAAGAAGGCTATGTGGAAGTCATCCGCAAACTGAATGCCAGCCCAGTCATCAAGGCATATGAACTGAATATTTCCTGCCCGAACGTGAAACATGGCGGGGCAGCGCTCGGCACCAATCCGGAGCTGGCCGCCAGGGTCACCCGGATGGCCTGTGAAGCGGCCGAAAAACCGGTCTATGTCAAACTGTCGCCGAATGTCACCGATATCGTCGGCATTGCCAAAGCAGTGGAAGCAGCCGGGGCAGACGGCCTGGTGCTGATCAACACACTGCTGGGCATGCGGATTGACCTGAGAACCGGGAAACCGGTGCTGGCCAACCAGACCGGCGGCCTCTCCGGTCCGGCGATCCGGCCGGTGGCGGTGCGCATGGTCTGGCAGTGTGCCCAGGCAGTTAATATCCCGATCATCGGGGTCGGCGGCATTGAAAGGGCAGAGGATGTCCTCGAATTCCTGTATGCCGGCGCGTCGGCTGTGGAAGTCGGGGCCCGGAACTTCGCGGATCCGTTTGCCTGCCCGAAGATCATCTCAGCCCTGCCGGATGTCCTGGCAAACTACGGTCTGACATCCGTGCGGGAAGCAACAGGAAGGAGTTTCAGAAAATGAGCAAGACGATTATCGCACTTGATTTTTCCACCAAAGACGAAGTGCTGGCATTCCTGCGGCAGTTCCCGGAACCGGTCTATGTCAAGATCGGCATGGAACTGACCTATGGCAGCGGCCTGGATATCATCCGGGAAGTACAGAAAATGGGACACAGGATCTTTCTGGACCTGAAGCTGCACGATATTCCGAACACCGTCCGGGGCGGCATGAAAAACCTGGCCCGGCTGGGCGTTGATATTATCAATGTGCACGCGGCCGGCGGCGTTGAGATGATGAAGGCAGCCATGCAGGGCCTGGAAGAAGGCGCGGCAGACGGCAAACGGCCGCTCTGCATCGCCGTCACGATCCTCACGTCCATCACAAAGGAAATGATGAACGAGGAGCTCGGCATCCCGGGTGAAGTCCAGGATACCGTGATCCGCTACGCCCTGAATGCGAAGGAAGCCGGGCTGGACGGGGTAGTCTGCTCGGTGCATGAAGCCAGGGCGATTCATGCGGCCTGCGGTGATGAATTCCTGACCGTGACCCCGGGGATCCGGCTGGCAGATGACAAAGCAAATGACCAGAAACGGGTGGCGACCCCGGCGTACGCGAAGGAACAGGGCTGCGACATGATCGTGGTCGGCCGCTCCATTACAAAGAGTGCCGATCCGGTGAAAACCTACCGTGAAATCGAGGGGGCAATGAACTGATGGAAGCCTACAAGCAAGAGTTTATAGAATTCCTGCTGGAATGCGGGTCACTGAAATTCGGGGACTTCACGCTGAAAAGCGGCCGGAAATCACCGTTCTTTGTGAACCTGGGTTCATTCGTGACCGGTTCCCAGCTGCGCCGTCTGGCTGAGTTCTATGCCCGGGCCATCCATGACCAGTTCGGCCTGGAGTTCGATGTCCTCTTCGGGCCGGCCTACAAAGGCATCCCGCTGGCAGTTGCGACCACCATGGCCATGAATGAACTGTACGGCAAGGACTGCCGGTACTGCTCGAACCGCAAGGAGGTCAAGGATCACGGTGATGCGGGGATCCTGCTGGGTACAAAACTGCAGGATGGCGACCGGGTCATCATGATCGAAGATGTCACAACCTCCGGCAAATCCATGGAGGAAACTGTACCGATTGTACGGGCCCAGGCAGACGTGACCATCGCCGGCCTGATGGTATCCCTGAACCGCAACGAGAAGGGTAAGGGGAACAGGACGGCCCTGAAGGAAGTGGCGGAACTGTACGGCTTCCCGACGGCGGCGATCGTCTCCATGCCGGAAGTGATCGAATACCTGCAGGAGAAGGGGCAGTTGGACCAGGAACTCAAAGCCCGGCTCGATGCCTATTACGGCCTGTACGGGGCAACGGAATAATCTTTATCCATATTTCCATATTTACGCGGATGCCGATCTGTGATATATTCAGATTCGGCATCTCTTTTTATGCGCGTTTTGTCGTGCAGAGATGTACTTCTCACACAGTGGATTCACTGTCCCGTGCATGCGGAGGGTGACCTGCCGTATGTTGGCAGTGCCGGAAACTGTGGCGGAAAACAACGGAAAGCGAGGTAAAAGAAAAAAATGACTGTTGTTTCAATGAGGAAAATGCTCGAAAACGGCGTCCATTTCGGACACCAGACACGGAAGTGGAACCCGAAGTTCCGCCCGTACATCTACACAGCGAAGAATGGTGTCTATATCATCGACCTGGCCACAACCCAGGATCAGCTGGAAAAGGCTTACGCGGCTCTGAAGGATATTACGGAAAAGGGCGGCAAGGTCCTGTTCGTCGGCACAAAGAAGCAGGCCCAGGCGCCGATCCTGGAAGAAGCCCTGCGCTCCGGCAGCTTCTATGTCAACCAGAGATGGCTCGGCGGCACCCTGACAAACTTCCGTACCATCCAGAAGTCCATCAAGTCCCTGGTGGAAATCGAAGAGATGGAAAACAGCGGCACAATCAACGTCTATACAAAGAAGGAACAGTCCGTCCTGCTGAAGAAGAAGGAAAGACTGGACAACTTCCTGGGCGGCATCAAGGAAATGAAGAAGCTGCCGGACGCTGTATTTGTGGTTGACCCGATTGAAGAGCACAACGCGGTTGCGGAAGCCCGCAAGCTGCACATCCCGGTATTCGCCCTGATCGACACAAACGCTGATCCGAATACAGTTGATTATCCGATCCCGGCAAATGATGACGCAGTCCGGTCCATCAAGCTGATGGTCGGCGCCATCGCTGATGCCATTGTCGAAGCCAAGGGCGGCCTGCTGGAAGTTGCTTACCAGGAAGACCAGACAGAAAAGGACATCACCATGCAGGATGTCATGATCAACGTTGAACAGCAGGCGGCTGAATATGAGCGCAAGAAGCGGCAGAGATATGAAGAACGCCGCCAGGCTATGCAGAACCGCCGCAACAGCTACAACAACGGCGAACGCCGGGTATTCCGCAAGGATGCCAGACAGAACGCCGAAGCCAAGACGGAAGCACCGAAGGCAGAAGCATCTGCAGTAAAGGAGGAAGCGAAATAATGGCAATTACAGCTGCACAGGTAAAAGAACTGCGTGAAATGACCGGCGCCGGCATGATGGACTGCAAGAAGGCACTGGTTGAATGTGAAGGTGATTTCGAAGCCGCCAAGGACTGGCTGCGCAAGAAGGGTATTTCCAAGGCTGAGAAGAAGGAAGGCCGCACAGCTGCTGAAGGTCTTTCCCGCGTCAAGGCGGAAGGCAACCGGGCTGTTGTCGTTGAAATCAACTCCGAAACAGACTTCGTTGCCAAGAACGAAAAGTTCCTGGCCCTGCTGGATGAAACCGTCGATGTCCTGATGAAGAACGCACCGGCTGATCTGGATGCTGCGCTGGCCCTGCCGACATCTGAAGGCACAATGAATGATGCCATGATCAATGCGACAGCGATCATCGGCGAAAAGATCAAGCTGAGAAGATTTGAGATTGTCGAAAAGGCTGATGATGAAGTCTTCGGCATGTATATGCACAACGGCGGACAGATCTCCGCACTGACGGTCATGAAGGGCGGCGATGCCCAGATTGCCAAGGAAATGGCCATGCAGGTCGCTTCCATGAGCCCGTCCTATGTCAGCAGAGCCGATCTGCCGGCAGAAGTCATCGCGCATGAACGCACCATTCAGGAAGAACTGCTGAACCAGGATCCGAAGAATGCGAACAAGCCGGAACAGGTCAAGGCCAAGATCATCGAAGGCAGAATTTCCAAGTCCCTGGAAGAAATGTGCCTGGTTGACCAGATCTTCTTCCTGGATCAGGACAAGAAGGTCGGTACCTACCTGAACGAAAAGAAGGCTGAATGTGTCCGGTTCGTCCGGTTCAAGGTCGGCGAAGGCATCGAAAAGAAGGAATCTGATTTCGCTGCCGAAGTTGCCGCTATGGTCAAGTAAGCGTCCGACAGAAGAAACACGAATTTCCCGTACAGCCGTGCGGGAAATTTTTTTTTGCAAAAAAACAAAAATTTTGTGGCACAAATCAAAAAAGCGTGCTATATTGAAATCCCATTTGAGAGAGATCTCAATCACACTGAATTCTGTTTCCATTGCGTCGAATACAATGAGGATGAAGTTCAATGTGCGGGCAGGAGCACGCTTTTTTCACAAGCGGATAACTGCTGGAGTTTCCGGAAAAAATATTTGAAAAAAGTATTGACACATCGGAAACCGAGTAGTAAACTCTTGATTTGCTGAGGTAAGGAAAAAGCCGAAGCAGTGATCTTTGAAAACTGAACAGGAATTAAGCAACGAAACGTCAAGAATTTATGGAAAGAACTGACGAGAGAGTCAGTTAAAGAGCTAAATCAAATG
>JAFOIT010000201.1 GCA_017420585.1 Solobacterium sp. | reverse complement strand
GGCCTGGTCATCACCAGTGCGGTGGAACCGGTCAGTGAGCCGGCGGACATGCGGGATTACCAGTGGCTCAATGACGAGGAGCCGCCGTTTCTGGAAATCACGCCGGATGAGAGCATGCGCTTTTTCGATGAGGGCGGCACCGGGCTGCTTTATTTCGGCCGTTCGAACTGCCCATACTGTCAGCGGGCCGTGCCGGAGCTGGATGCCGTGCTCAATGAATACGGCATATCCGTTTACTACATCGATGTGGACATGTCCAAGCTGACCTATGAAAAGTATGAGGAACTCCTGCCGTATCTCGACGCGGCGCTGTCCGTATCGGAGAGCGGCGAAAAGAACTTCCTGATTCCGGATGTCATTGCGGTCAAAGAAGGGAAAATCATCGGCAATCACATTTCACTGGTGGATGATTTTGAGTTCACAAGCGGGGATGCCCAGCTGGATGACAAACAGAAGGAAACGCTGCGGGATATCTACCGGGATCTGATCATCAGCCTGGCGGACTGAGGAGGCGGTGCCTGTGATTTTTGAACGGCTGCTGGCGGCGGTCAGGAAAGAAATCCGTTACAGCGGTGATGTGGTTGACCTGGTGCAGGAACAGGATATTCCCGCCAACGTATTCAACGACAATACCCACTCGATCCTCTTCGGGATCTACAAACACGGATCCTATGTGAAAGTCGGGACGTGTGATCTGCGGATCGGCGATGATCCGACGCTGTATTATGCCGGCAATATCGGCTACAATGTCAGCCCGGTCCACCGGGGAAACGGCTATGCGTACCACGCCTGCCGGGTGCTCCTGCCGGTGGCCAGGGATGTGTACGGCTTTGAGAAGCTGCTGATCACCTGTTCCCCGGACAACGAAGCGTCCCGCCGGACTCTGGAAAAGCTCAACGGCACCCTGCTGGAAACAGTACCCGTGCCGGAAGACCACTGGCTCTACCGCCGGGGTGAAACCATAAAGAATATCTACGAATATGATCTGAAGCAGGATTGACGGCATACTCTGCAGTTTGATTCTGCTTTTGCTATAATAGGGGCATGCATCGTCTCTTCAAAATCCTGACGAGCCGCATGATGATTACTGCCGTGTTGATTCTGATTCAGCTCTGGTTTCTTTTCATGTGGTTTTACCGGGCAGCGTTCACCTGGAAACTGTCGCCGTGGTTCAACGCGATTGCCATTGTCTTTGCCATTATCATCCTGAACCGCTACGAGGATTCGGAATACAAGATTGTCTGGAGTATCCTGATCCTGGCTGTACCGATTGTCGGCATTCCGCTGTATCTGGTCTGCGGCAACAAGCGCATGCCGAAGAAGCTCTCCCGCGGGACCAGCCGGGCATCGGAGAAAATGCAGGAGCTGCTGCAGCAGGACGGCAGCCTGATGAACAGGCTGGCGTGGGAACACCCGCAGGTGCACAAGATGTTTGCCTATGCTCTGAAAACCAGCCGGTTCCCGGTTTATGACGATACGAAAGCCCGGTTTTTTGCAAGCGGGGAGGAGTGGTTCCCGGTTTTGCTGGAAGAACTGAAGAAGGCTGAGCATTTTATTTTCATGGAATACTTCATCATCGATGAAGGGAAGATGTGGGACAGCGTCCTGGAAATACTGAAACAGAAAGCTGCGGCCGGCGTGGAAGTAAAGCTGATTTACGATGATTTCGGCTGTGCCACCACGCTGCCGTACCGCTATGATAAAAAGCTGAATGAAATGGGCATTGAAACCTACCGGTTCAACCGCTTGAGGCCGGCCCTGATGATCCAGATGAACAACCGGGATCACCGCAAGATCTGTGTTGTGGACAACCGTGTGGGCTTTACCGGCGGGGTGAACCTGGCCGATGAATACATCAATCTGAAGAGACGCTACGGTTACTGGCGGGATTCTGTCCTGATGCTGGAAGGGGAAGCGGTCTGGAGTCTGTCGGATATGTTTTTAAGCATGTACAGCTATCTTAAGCCGGATGATGCGGCTGTTGACTATGAGAAGTATCATATTATTCCTGAGGATGTCGGTTACCACGGTCTTTATCAGCCGTTTTCGGATACGCCGACCGATGATTCGGATGTCGGCCTGAGCATGCACCTGAATATCGTCAACCACGCCCGGAAATATGTTTATATCAATACACCGTACCTGGTGCTCAACGCGGATATGCTCAGGGCCCTGACCCTTTCGGCAGAGACCGGGGTGGATGTGCGGATCCTGGTCCCGCATATACCGGACAAGCGGTATGTGTTCTCCATTACCCGCTCGAATTATTACCAGCTGCTGATCAACGGGGTCAGAATCTATGAATTCACCCCGGGGTTCAATCACAGCAAGGCCATTGTGTCGGATGATACCCTGGCCATTGTCGGTTCCGTCAACACGGACTACAGAAGTTACTTCCTGCACTTTGAAGACGGGGTGCTCATGTTCGATTCACCGGAAATCCTGCAGATCCGGAAAGACTTTGAACAGGCCCTGGAGCGGTCCCACGAGGTCACGCTGGAGGAAGTACAGAATACGAATCCGGCGGTCCGGGTCTGGCGCGCTGTCCTGAGGCTGATGGCGCCGCTGTTCTGATGGCTGCGAAACGTCCGGGAAGAGTCAGGCTTGAGCGGGTCCTGATTCTGCTTCTGATCCCGCTGCTGTTGGCAGGAACAGCATACCGGCTGCTGCGCCGGAAGCCGGAAACTACGCCCGTCCTCACCGCGGAAGTCATCGAAGAAGAGGAAAGCGGCTATATTACCTATGCCGTCACCCTTGATGATGTGCACGGCATCCCGGTGAATCATGTGTTTATCCCGTATGACAGCTCCCGCCGGCCCGGTGAAATCCGGGAGATCCGGTTCCTGATTATCCATGAGACGGATAATCGTTCGCCCGGGGCTGACGCGGAAGCCCACAGCCGGTTCCTGACCGGGGATACCGCGGATATCACGTCATGGCACTACACTGTGGATGACCACAGCATTTACCACAACCTGCCGGACAATGAAATTGCCTGGAATGCCGGGGACAACCGCTCCCGGGACGGCGGCAATATGAACGGCATCGGCATTGAGATGTGCGTCAATGTCAGCGGGGATTTCGATCAGACCGTCAGGAATACCGCCTGGCTGTGTGCCGAACTGCTGCAGGCGTACAGGCTGACCCCGGATGATGTTTATCTGCACCGGGATTTCATGGGAAAAATCTGTCCGCACCGGCTGATCACCGAAAACAAGGTGACCTGGTTCATGGAACTGATTCAGGCGGACTATGATGAACTGCAGGCAGCCGCGGCGGAAGCGGAAGCCAATGCAGAAACAGAAGAGTAAGAGGAACAGATATATGGAACGATATGGACTGGTACTGGAAGGCGGCGGGATGCGCGGTGCCTATACGGCCGGGGCGCTGGCCTGGCTGAACGATCACGATGTAACATTTGATTACGGCGCCGGGATTTCTTCCGGGGCATTGTATCTGATCTGCTATCTGATGCGGAACAAGCATGTGCCGCACAAGATGTCGACCGAATATGTCGCGGACCCGGATATTGTGGGTCTGTCCGCCTTTGTCAAGGAACATCACTATGTGGCTTACCAGCATCTGTTTCATGACCTGGTTGATAAGGAGAACTTCTCCATTGCGCAGCTGAAGGAAGAGAACCCGGACATGGAGATCGGCTGCTATGACCTGCAGAAAGGGGAGACCATCTGGTTCAATGCGCAGGACCTGGATGACAACCTGCAGCTGGTGCTGGCGGCCTGTTCCCTGCCGATTGCCTCGGCCCGGGTGAAGTTCAACGGCCGGGAGTACCTTGACGGCGGGATCACCAAGATGATTCCGATTGAGCGCTCCATTGAAAGAGGCTGCACGAAGCATATCGTCATTACCACCAAGCCGGCCGGCTATGTCCGCAAACCGGGCAGTCCGGCCGTCAAGGTCATGATGAAGATGTTCTATCACAACTATCCGAAAATGGTGGAGGACTACGCGATCCGCCATATCAACTACAATCACCAGATGGACCTGATTTACCGGCTGGTGGATGAAGGCAACGCGATGCTGTTCCGGCCGTCCAGCACCCTGCATGTGGCCCGGTTCAGCGGCAATACGCCGGAACTGCAGGAACTGTATGACCTGGGCTACCAGGACATGGAAAACAGAAAAGAGGAACTGTTCCGGTTCCTGGGGAAGACAGAATGATCAAGCTGGTGGCAGCGGACCTGGACGGGACGATCATCAATGCCAGCGGCGTGTGTGATCCTTCCGTGCCGGCAGCTGTCAGGGAACTGCGGCAGAACGGCGTGGCCTTTGCGATCTGCTCGGGCCGGCCGGTGGCCAGCATAACAGGCTTATTGGCCGGCTGGCATCTCGAGGGCGAACTCGATTACCTGATCGGTTCCGGCGGCGGGGAAGTACTGGATATGAAAACCGGCCGGATGGTTGTGCCGTATATGCTGGATGTGCCCCTGATCCGGGAGATCATCGACCTGTATGAGCCGGAGGGCCTGATTCCGACCATGTATGAGGGAGCCATGTTCTATGCCCAGAAGATCACGCCGCAGGTGCGGATCGTGGCTGACCGGGTCGGCCAGGAAGTGCGGGAAGGTGACATCCGTACGCTGACGGTCAGGCCGCAGATCAAGGTGATGTTCGTGCTGAACCCGGAGGATATGGAAGCCGCGGAGGAATTCGAAAGAACCCACCGGGATCCGCGCTATATCGGGTTCAGGACCGCGCCGGACCTGCTGGAGTTCAACGATGCCCGGCTGAACAAGGATACCGGGCTGGCCATTGCGGCAGAGATGATGGGCATTACCGCCGGGGAGATCATGGCCTTCGGTGATACCACAAATGATATTGCCATGCTCAGGTATGCCGGGGCCGGCATATGCATGGCAAACGGTACACAGGATGCCAGGGACGCGGCGGATGACATTGCCCCGTCCGTTGATGAACAGGGCTTTGCCCGCTACGTGCGTGCACATATACTGAAATAAAAAACCGGATCGTGTGATCCGGTTTTATTCTGCGGTTTCGGCAGCGATCAGGTTATGCCAGTCACTGGCCTCGAGGATGCTGTCCTTCGGCTTGTTTTCACCTTCGCCGTTCCAGGGCTTCAGGTACAGGCAGTAGAATTCATCGTAGGTCATGCCGGAAGCGGCGACAGCCCGGGCCAGATCAACGCCGAGGTAGCGGTAATGCCAGGACTCGAACTCATAACCGGTGATGCTTTCCTTGCCTTCCGGATAGCGCAGGATCCAGCCGTAATCCGGTGAATTCGTGCTGGTCCAGCGGTATGCCAGCGTATCCTTGAACTCTTCGATGTCATCCTCATGGGTGGCCGCGATGTCAACGGTATAGCCGGTCTGGTGTTCGGAGAACCCCGGCCGGGCCGACATCAGGTCGGTCTGGGCTTCACCATAGACCCCGACATAGTTCCTGTACAGGGTTTCCTGGGATTCATAGGAACGGTAGGCGCTGGTGGCGTAGAAGGTGACCCCGACCCCGCGGCCGGCGTTGCACCAGTCAGCCAGGGCATCAGCCGCTGTCTGGGCCAGCTGCCGGTCGGTTGCGGCGTACTGTATGGAAAGATCCGTCAGCTGCGGCGGGAGATACGACCCGTCCAGATAATAGGTCTTGTTCACCAGCATATCCACGCTGCTGACATCATCCACCGGCAGGGTATTTTCATAGAACGTATAGTAGTTGCCGTCCAGGACAAAGTGGTCCTGGCTGTTGGTCTCACGGTGACTTGTGCAGTCGTTGATGTACATGGTTTCGTCATACTGGTAGTCGAAGACCAGCAGCGGCGTCATTTCCCAGTACTTCAGATTCTTGAACAGGTTCAGAAGCTGCTTGTCCACATAGCCCTTGTCCAGCAGCCGGTTGTAGAGCAGGAAGTCCTGCGCCGACAGCCCGCGTTCAGGCGAGACGACGGTATAGAGTTCCAGGTAGTCCTTATCCAGGGAGTTGTTTTTGATTGCCTGGGCCAGATACGGGGAATACCATTCGTTTTCCAGCAGCGTACGGGTCAGTTTCTGTTCCCGGATCGCCGCGATTTCATCTTTTTTATAGCCGAGTTTCTTAAGCTTGCTGTTGTCCATGGCCCGCGGCACCAGAATGAGCAGGAGAACAGCTGCAACGCCGGCAATCGCGTACCAGACTTCCTTTTTCAGTTTCAGCCGGCGTCTTTTCCGGCGGACGGTCTTATTGCCGGTCTGGGCGGTGTTCTGTTTCCATGGCAGTACCAGTTTGTACTTTCTGCGCTTTCTTCTCTTCTTTTTTACTTCAGTCATTCCATTACCTCAAAATCTGTCCATGGCCTGCCCTGGGGAAGATCCTCAAAGGTGAGCATTTCCCCGGTGACGGGATGCGGAAACTCGAGCCGGCTTGCCCAGAGGGCAATCTGGCCTTTTCCGGGATGCGGGTTATAGCGCTGGTCATATGCCAGCGGCCAGCCGCGGGACGCGAACTGGACCCGGATTTGATGGGACCGGCCGGTATCCAGTGTGATTTCAGCCAGGGCCCGGCGGTCAGCTACTGCCAGGATCCGGTAGGACAGACGGGCGTATTTGCCGTGTTCCCGGTCTGTCGTCCGGGTTGTGTTGGTTTTCTGATCTTTCTGCAGCCAGTCTTCCAGCACGGCATTTTTTTCCGCCGGGATCCCGTCCAGAACCGCCAGATATGTTTTCTTCATCTTCCGGTTCCGGATTGTATCGGACAGCCGCGCGGCTGCCTTGCTGGTGCGGGCGAAGACCATGACCCCGCCGACCGGCCGGTCAAGCCGGTGCACCAGGCCGAGATAGACATTGCCGGGTTTGCTGTACCGGTCCTTGATATATGCCTTGGCCATGGTCAGCAGGTCGGGATCATTCGAACTGTCTGCCTGCACCGGTATGTTTACCGGTTTTTCCAATACCAGCAGGTGGTTGTCTTCATAGAGAATCTTCATGGCGCTCCCATCTGCCGTAGATGCCGCACGGAAGCAGCAGGTCCCGGCCGGCGATCGGCAAGGCGACTTCCCCGGCATCGATGGTTCCGTCCGGATGCTCGGCCAGCACGGTTGTCTTCATGAGATCACCCAGGGATGTGGAAGAGAACCCGGTTGTATAGGAATTGATCAGGAAGAACAGGGCATGTTCATCCAGAATATCCAGACAGGCATCGATGAGCCGCACGATTTCCTTTTCGAACTTCCACATCTCCCCGTTCGGACCGCGGCCGTAGGAGGGGGGATCCATCAGGATGCCGTGGTAGGTATGCCCGCGGCGCTTCTCCCGTTCCACAAACTTGAGGCAGTCATCGACAATGAAGCGGATGACATGATCCTGCAGGCCGCATAGGTCACGGTTCTCCTTGGCCCACTGCACCATGCCCTTGGCGGCGTCCACATGCACCACTTCGGCAGCGCCGGCCGCGGCACAGGCCATGGTAGCCCCGCCGGTATAGGCAAACAGGTTCAGAATCCGCAGGTTTTCATCCTTATGGGTACGGATCAGATTCGCCATCCAGTCCCAGTTGACAGCCTGCTCGGGGAACAGCCCCGTATGCTTGAAGCCGGTCGGAGAAACCCTGAAGGTCAACTCACCGTACTGAATCGTCCAGGCTTCAGGCAGTTTCTTCCGGTATTCCCAGGAACCGCCGCCGGAACGGGAGCGGTGATAGACCGCATCGGCGTTCTGCCACAGTTTTTCGTTTTTATCTTTTGGCCAGATTGCCTGCGGGTCCGGGCGGCGCAGCACGATATTCTGCCAGCGCTCCAGCTTTTCCCCGTCACCGGCGTCGATACAGGCAAAATCTTTCCAGTTTTCAGCAGTCTTTACCATAGTTTACACTCCGCTGTCTATTATAGCATGTGCATAAAACTCAGTCAGACAGCATTGATTCTTTCTTGGTATAATAACATAGCCTCATCGGAGTGGGGCGTGGAGCAGGAATATGATGGATCTGAGTATTTTGAATGAAAATCAGAAAGAAGCTGTTCTTTCGGATGATAAATATCTGCGGGTGGTCGCCGGGGCCGGCAGCGGGAAGACCCGGGTGCTGACCATGCGCATTGCCCACCTGGTGCAGGACCTGGGGGAAGATGCCCGGAAAATCCTGGCGATCACCTTTACCAACAAGGCAGCCAACGAAATGAAGGACAGACTGCGGAAGATGCTGGCCGAGGATGCCGGACAGCCGTGGATCAGCACGATTCACTCGCTCTGCGTGCGGATCCTGCGGGAGGATATCCAGTGCATGGGCTGGCCGCGCAATTTCACGGTCATGGACGCGGAAGACCAGAAGTCCGTGCTGAAGGAAGCGTACAAGGTTCTCGGGCTGGACGCGACAAGCTATCCGTACAGTGTCATGCTGGATTATATCGCCAACAACAAGTCCTCCGGCATCTCCGTGGAACACGCGTTCAGACTGGCCGGCAGCTTCACCGGCGACAAGTCCAAAGCCGAAGTCTACCAGTACTATGTGGAGCGCCAGAAGGCCTTGTTCGCGCTGGATTTTGATGACCTGATTCTGTGGGTGGTGCAGATGTTCAAGACGTACAGCGAAGTGCTGGACAAGTGGCAGCGCCGCTATCACTGGATCCATGTTGATGAGTTCCAGGATATTGACAAGGTGCAGTACGAACTGATCCGGCAGCTGACCGGCATTGACAACAGCCTCTATGTTGTCGGCGACCCGGACCAGACCATCTATACCTGGCGCGGGGCCGATGTGAATATCATCCTGAACTTCGAGAAGGATTTCCCGGGCACGAAGACCATCATGCTGAATGAGAATTACCGCTCGACTTCGGCGATCCTGAACGGTGCCAACAGCGTCATCCGCAACAACCGTCACCGCCTGGAGAAGGATCTTTATACGAACCGGCGCTCCGATGTGAAGATCACGCATTATGCCAGTGCCAGTGATGCCTACGAGGCAGCCTGGATCGCGGCCAAGATCCAGGAACTGCACAAGCAGGGCAAGCCGTACCATGACATGGCCGTGCTGTACCGCTCCAACTACCTGTCCCGTTCCCTGGAAAAAGGGCTGCTGGATGAGCGGATCCCGTATGTAATCTATGGCGGTGTGCGGTTCTATGAACGCCAGGAAGTCAAGGATGCCCTGTGCTATCTGCGCATGGTCTCATCGGCTGATGACCTGGCCCTGCAGCGGATCCTGAACCGGCCCAAGCGCGGCATCGGAAACAAGACCATGGACACGATCGCCCAGCGGGCAATCAGCACCGGCCGGTCCATGTACACCGTGCTGAAGGAAGAGCAGCTCTTCTCCGGCAAGGTGCAGAAAACCCTGAATGACTTTGTGGCCATGGTGGAATCCTGGCGGGAAAAGGCCGCTTCCGGCAGGACGGAAATCTTCCGGCTCTTTGAAAACATCATCGAGGAATCGGGCCTGCGGGCAATGCTGGAAGACGATCATGAAACAGACCGGCTGGAAAACCTGAAGGAACTGATCGATGATGTGCGGGAATTCAGCGAGAACTATCCGGACAGTACGCTGGAGGAATACCTGCAGCTGGTGTCACTGTACGGCGACCGGGATGAAACGATGAACAGTGACTTCGTGCAGCTGATGACGGTGCACGCGGCCAAAGGCCTGGAATTTGATACGGTTTTCGTATCCGATATGAATGACGGCATTTTCCCGAATGAAAGAGCCATGAATGACGGCCGGAAGGGTGTAGAGGAAGAACGGCGCCTGGCGTATGTGGCCTTTACCAGGGCCCGGAACAAGCTGTATCTGACCGAAGCCGGGGGATTCAGCTATATTCTGCAGAAAGCCCGGACCAGGTCCCGCTTCATCGATGAGATCGATGACGAGTATATCGAACACATGGGGGCCACATTCCAGGGCAATCCGCTGGACAGCCGGCCGCTCAACCGGCAGCTGTTCGCGGACCCGGAAGAGACCTTCAACCAGCGGCTGGAGCAGTCGGCTGCTGTTGAGTTCCGCAAGGGCGAGCAGGTGGTGCATTCCAAGTTCGGTGAGGGTATTGTGCTCAAGTGCGAAAAGGGGATTGCCGAGATTGCCTTTGCGTATCCCTTCGGGATCAAGAAAATGCTGGCCGGCCATCCGAGTCTGAAACGGAAGAGCGAATTGAACTGAAAAAAACCGGATTTCTCCGGTTTTTTTGATGGTTTTCAGAATTTTCCGTGGGACCCGCCGTGGAATGATCCGGACGATGAGATATGCGTCGATGAGCCGCCGCCATGACTGCCGGAAGAAGAACTGCTCTTCGGCCGCTGTACCCGGGTGGTCCGGGAGAACAGGTAATGATCATGGCTGTCGGTGACATCCAGGCTGCCGGGCACCAGATAGGAAGAAGCGCTTCTCTGCCTTCTGACACTCTTCAGCTTGCTCTTTTCCCGGCTGGCGGATCCAAAGCCGAAGACTGCACCGATGGCAGCGGCCAGCGGGAACCAGAAGGGCTGGAAACCCTGATCCGGCAGATTGCCGATATCATAGGGTTCGCCTTCCACAGCCTGGGTGATGTACTGGTCACACAGGTCGGCGTATGTGTCAAAGGCATTGTAGTAGCTGCCGGTGCTCAGGGACGGCAGGACCTGCTTCATCAGCTCATCCATGCCCTTATCCGTGAAGGCAGTGATGCCGAAGCCCTTGGTTGACAGGGCCCAGTCACGGTCTTCCATGGAAATCAGCAGCAGGATGCCGTCATCGCGGTAGCCGTTGTAATCATAGAAGTCATCCGCATAGGCAGTCACATCCTGTCCGTACAGGGAATTGGTCGTGACCACCACCACATCGCAGTTCTGCCGTTCACTGATTTCATCCAGTTTCTTCAGCAGGTCCTGCTCTTCTTCATAGGTCAGCAGGTCGGCGTCATCCACAACCCGGGGCTTCCGGTAGCCGGATGGGACCGGGGTTATGACCGGCTGGCTCATATTGCCGTACAGATAGACTTCCCGAGCGGCCCGTATATAGGCCTGCATGGCACTCAGGTTGTCCGGTTCGGCAACAGCGGTGTCCCAGAGCGCGTCGATTTGCTCGTCGGTGAAGACATCGGCGGCTTTTCCGAACGGATACATATACCATTCTTTTTCTGTCAGGGCCAGTACAATGCCGTCCGCTGAAGGTGCGCCTTCGGCAGTGTCCATGGCCAGCTGAACGCAGCTGGTGTAGGATTCGTCAAAAACAGCCATGACAGCCAGTCCGGTATCTTCCAGCACCTGGCCGGCCTCGCGGTTGAGCTGGTCCAGTTCATTGGCAGTCAGATAGCCGTCCTGGTCCTGAAAGAGGACACCCTCTTCCGCCCTGACGGGCTTGCCGCTCAGGATGAGCAGGACAACTGCAGCCAGAAGTGAAATGATTTTTCTGATCGTTTTCATTTTCTTCCCTCCTAGCGCAGCACAAACATCATGATGAGGAGCAGGATCAGGGCAACGATACCGGTGTTGCGCAGTGCCATGATCCAGTATCTGCCGTTGTCCACCGGCAGGTCACCGACAAACTTGCCGGTCTGTCCGTTCATGGCAAAGGTGTACTGCTGGCCCTGCCACGAAGTGTTCAGCAGCCAGACGGGATACAGCGCGTACTGGGCCATGCCCCGGTTCAGGCGGATGTTGACACCCTGCGGGTTGACCCCGGAGTAGCCGACCACAGTTGAATCAAAGGTGGACATGGTACTCGTCTTGATCCGCTCATTGGCGCGGCCGAATGTTTCCTCATCCGAGACATCGTATTTATCGGCATAATAGCCGGCCAGATAGGCAGTGGAGAACGGTACGGCCGCAGTGACATCAAACGGTTCAATCGCTTCCATCAGGATGTCATCCATTTTGCGGGAACCGTCCACCGGCACAGCGGAGAAACTCAGGGTTCCGCCGCGGTATACCGAGTAGTAACTGGTTTCCGTCACGTTGTAGTCGCCTTCCGTCCAGCTGCGGACCCGGGTGGCACGGTAACGCATGTCCGCGCGCACATCGGCATCAAACAGCCAGAAGGGGACATAGACGCCCTTGATTTCGTCAATGTGATTCTCCTCGGTGAAAACCCGCGGCAGCAGTTTCTTGTCGGAAAGATGCCGGCGCAGGCCTTCCTTGGCTGCTTCCTTGTCCAGCTTGAACGGGATGACCAGATCCGGTCTGAGCATGCCGGATACCTGATCATTCATGACTACCGGATTGCCGCAGAACGGGCAGGAAGTGGCAGAGGTGGTGCGGTCTGTCACAATGGTGCCGCCGCAGGACCGGCAGACATATTCTGCCATGGCATCGATTTCCTCTTCCTTCCAGTCGGAAGTACCGGCATCCCATTCCAGGGAAATCGGTTCATTGGCATTGTTTTCAATATCCTGTGCATCGAGTTCCTCAATGGTGTATGTACTCCGGCAGTAGGGACAGCGCAGTTTCTGTATCGTGCTGTCAAATTCCAGCGGACCGCCGCAGTTCGGACATTTGAACTCGGTAAGATTGCTCATGCCATCATCTCCAGTCTATTTTGGTGCAAGTCTCCAAACGGCAGCCCTCCGGCATGTCTGCCGGCCGGCTGCCGTGGAGAAGGTTATGCTGAATTAAACTGATTCACCGTCCGTGACGGGCTGTGATCAGTGCCGCGGCTTTCCGCAGTTGGTGCAGAAGTTGCCGGTATTGACTGTACCGCAGTCACATGTCCAGGCTGCGGCCGGTCTCGGTTTTCCGCAGTTCGGGCAGAAGTTGCCGGTATTGACAGAACCGCATTCGCATGTCCACGCGGCGCCGGCCGGAGCAGCCGGAGCCGGCTGGGCCTGTGCGCCTGCCGCAAACAGCGCGGCGGCATTGGCCGCGGCATTGCCCTGGACCATGTTGACACCCATCATGGCGGCAGCGGCGCCGTTCGGATTCTTGGCGGCGTCACGGGCAGCCTGGGCAGAGGCAGCCACGGTTGTGGCAGCGGCCATCAGCGGATCCCGGTTGATGGCAGCCAGCTGCGCATCCTTGATCCTGTTGGCGTCTTCTTCCGGCAGCGTGATCGGATTCAGCGCGACCGAAACGATTTCGATACCGCGGGTTTCACTCCACTTCCTGGTCAGTTCATCATTCATCAGATCCCGCAGGTCAGCGGCGTGGTTCGGCAGTTCACTCGGCCGGATGCCCAGCGCGGAAATCTTGCCGAAAGCCGGCTGCAGGGCATCAACGAATTCAGCCCGCAGCTGGGCGTCGATTTCATCCCGGGTAAAGACACTGGCGACATTGCCGCAGACATTGGCATAGAACAGCATCGGGTCTGTGATCCGGTAGGAGTATGTGCCGCTGCAGCGTACTGCCGTGTCGAGGAAGAGGTTCAGGTTCCTGTCAACGATCGCGAACGGAATCGGGTTCGGTGTGCCGAACTTGTTGTCCAGGATTTCCTTTGTGTTGAAGTAGTAGATACGCTGATCCTTGCCGGTGTCACCGCCCATGGTGAAGCGGGCGCCGATCTTGGCAAATGTATCCTTGATGTTTTCCTTCAGATCACCGTTGAAGATGCTCGGCTCGGAAGAAGCATCCCAGATGAAGTTGCCCGGTTCGGCGCAGAATTCAACGATCTTACCGTCTTCGACAATGATCATGCACTGGCCGTCGGCGATCGCGATGCCGGAGCCGCTGGTGATGATGTTGTCACGGCCGTAAGCGTTGGCCGAGAATGCGGAAGTCTTTTTTACGCCTTTCGCAACGAGGACATTATTGTCCAGAGCATCACAGTAAAAATATTCTTTCCACTGATCCTGAAGAACACTGCCTGCTGCAGAAAGAGCTGCCTGAATAAGTCCCATATGATACCTTCTCCTTTCAGGGATAAGATCCCTATTTCACTAAGATTATTATACTGAAAATGCCCCGCGGTAACCTACCCGCAGGGGCAGTTTTTCAGTAACGGGGATTGATCCAGCCGCTGCTGATCATGAGGATGGCCAGCTCGGCCGTAGTGGAGCAGCCGGTTTTGGCCAGCATGTTGCTGACATGGTATTTGACTGTATCCGGCTGGATGTACAGTTCCCTGGCGATTTCGTTCCTGGTCCGGTACTGGCAGATCAGCCGCAGGATTTCCATTTCCCTGGCGGTCAGGGGTGCCTCGCCCTTGGGCAGGGGGATGGTGCGCGGTTCCGGGAACCACTGCTCGCCGGCCAGGACCTTCTGGATGATCTCCAGGAAGAACGCCATGGATTTTGATTTATAGACAAATGCATCCGCGCCGGCTTCCTTTGCCCGGGGAGCGTAGGATATTTCGTCAAAGCCGCTCATGACGATAATTTTCAGATCGGGGAAGACTTCCCGGATCTGCCGGGTGGCTTCCAGCCCGGAGGCGCCTTCAGCTGTACAGACATCCATCAGGACGAGGTCCGGACGGGTGCGGCGAACCAGGTCAAGGGCTTCATTGGCATTGGCGGTTTCAGCCACGATGGAGAGGTCTCCGGCCGTTTCAAAGGCAATGCGGAAGGAATCCCGCAGGGATTCATGATCGTCGACGATGACAATACGGGTCATAGTGTACTCCTTTCCCGGGGCAGCCGGATCGTGATGACAAAACCCGGCTGGGTGGTGATTTCGAGGGTGCCGCCGGCTTCGGCAGCCTTGCGGCGCATGCCGCGGATGCCGCTGCCTTCATGGTATACGGCGGCGCCGGTGCCGTTGTCCCGGATGGTAAAGACGAGGGCATCTTCCGCTTCCTCGGTGACCGCGGTGATCCTGGTGGCTGAACCGTGCCGCACGGCATTGGTGACGGCTTCACGGAAGATATCGACCAGTACCCGGCCGGTTTTTCCTTCCGGCAGGGGTCCGGACCGTTCGATCTCGATGCCAAGCTGCTCAAAGACGGTTTCCAGCCGGTCCATTTCCTGGGCGGCGGAGATATTCGTGCCGGATCCGGCAATCTCCTCCATGAGGTCATCACAGGCGGTTTCCAGCACATGCAGGTCCAGGGAGGCTGATTCATAGCGCAGCGACTGCAGCAGCAGGCTCAGCCGGGAACCGAGCAGGTCGTGGGTGCGCATGCGGGTCTCGTGCAGGACTTCCTCATGGCTGTCTTCCATCAGGGTTTCAAGATGCTTCTTCAGTTCGGCGCTGGTGCTTTCCAGCTGCTGACGGGTGCGGCTGAGGCTGAAGGCCGCTTCCATCTGCCGGGTGACATCGGCCGCGGTAATCTGCGTGTAATTGTTCCGGCCGTCCGAGACCGGCGTATGGGAGAACATCCAGGTGGTGCCGTCCGCCAGGGTGACCAGCGGGTCACCGGAGGGGAAGTACTGCTGCTGCAGGTCGTGATAGAACTGCCTGCCGTCCGTATAGATCTGCCGCAGGAGGCGCCGCATCAGCCGGTACATTTCCGTGTTGACCAGCAGGATATTGCCGCTCTCATCACAGAAGCAGACGCCTTCATGCATGGCGGATACGGCCTCATAGACCGAAAAGCCGGTGATGGTGCTGCGCCGCAGACGGCGGTTATGCAGCATCTGCCGCAGACTGCAGAACATGCTTAAGCCATACAGGCAGATATAAGCCGGAAAACTGATGCTGTCCGCCAGCCGGTCGGTCAGCGGGCTGGCCAGCAAAGCCAGCAGCGGGTGGATCAGGACGGCGGCTTCCTTCTGCCGGAACAGATATACCAACGACACGCAGGCATGGAGCAGGCAGAAGACACTGCGCCAGAAGAACTCGTCAAGCCAGACTCCCTGGCCCGGCACAAACTGCTGCGCCGCCGCATAGAGGCTGAGAACCGGCCCGCACAGCAGGACCAGGAAGGAGATGTCCAGCAGCAGCCTGGGCAGAAAGGCCGGATGGTAATTGTGGAGGTAGATATCCTGGGAGATGACCAGCGTCTGCAGGATCAGCGTCGCCAGCAGGAACACCGCGAAGACAACCTGGGCAAAGCCGCTCAGATAAAGAAACTGCATCATGCGCTCTCACCGCCGTTTCTGATCCGGATCTGCACGCCGTGCAGGTCTTCGGTGCTGCGCAGTTCCGTGAGAGCCCCGGCAGCGCTGAGTTTATCGTCCAGGCTCTGGCTCCAGGCCAGTCCGTCCGGCGGCAGTTCCGTCAGGATATCAAGCTGCAACTGTCCGTCCGTCTCGCTCAGGCCGCCGTAGAGGAAGGAACTGTGGCGGGAAATTGACCAGACCAGGGTTTCCTCAAAGCAGGAGTACAGCAGGGCCGCGGCCGTGATATCCAGCTGGCAGCGCGGGCCGGGACCGGTGCGCACATGAATGCCGGCATACCCGGCGATTTCCCCGAGTTCATCGAAGTAGACCATCAGTTCATCCCCGGTGAACGGGGTTTTGCCCTGTTCGAGGAAGAAGAGGTTGGAATGCCGCTTGGCCGCGCACAGCTCCAGGGTGATGATGGAGCGGGCCGGCAGATCTTCCGGGTGATCACGCAGGTTATGGGCCATGGTGGATACCCGGATCAATTTGTCGTGCAGCAGGGTTTCCAGCTGCGAGTACAGTTCATCGCGGATGATTTTTTCGGCAGCGCTGCGGCGGATTTCGGTTTCCCGCTGCAGCAGGCCGTTGGAATGCTGCAGACGCTTCACGAGTTTCCGGGCTTCCGCTGTCAGCTGGCGGATACGGGAGATGTCTTCCTGCCAGACAGCGGTGCCGCCGGTGACCGGGGTGGCATGGAAGACGGTATCGCCTTCGGTGACGGTCTGCTCGTCCAGCAGGCGCTCCAGCAGTCCGGACGGCAGTTCCTTGGCCTGCGCGGATTTCAATACCGGGCGGCCGGCGGAATCAATGATCTGCACATCCAGATCGGTCAGGGTAAACCATTTCCGGTACCGGGTATTCACCGGCAGGAGCCGGCTGGAAACGCAGGCTTCCAGGAACGCCAGCAGCAGCACCCCGATGCAGGTGACATAGGCCTGGGCACTCAGATGATGCGGGTGGCGGAAAAAGTAAAAACAGAAAACCGTCAGGAGCACGGCCAGGACCGGCGGGATAAACAGCGGGGGCAGAAGGGCTGACCGGGCCGGCCGGCGCAGGCCGCGCTGCAGCAGGAGCCCGTTGAACCAGACAAACAGCACCAGCATCCAGGCTGCAGTGACATAGAACAGCGGCTGGAACACCGGGTTGCGGAACGAACCGTCATTGACCGGGGTGAACCGGAAGACCAGCCGGTGCAGGCCGTTGGTCATGACCAGGATGATAAAACCGATGCTGACAGCCGAAAGGATCCGGACCCGGACCGGCACGAGCAGGCCGCTTTCCGCCCGCCGGGAGAGTTCCAGCAGTTCATGCAGGGCACACAGCAGCACCAGGAAAACCGTCATGGCAGCGTACCAGAACCAGGGGATCAGCGGACTCTCCGGGATCAGACCGCTGCCGAGCACCAGCAGGAACACGGCACACAGGCAGCTGCCGGTCAGCCGCATGGCCAGGCGCAGCGGGCGGTAGATGATCCGGTTGACCAGCCGTTCGGTCCGCAGCACAGCCAGGATGGCCAGCCCGCACAGCAGCGCGTAAAGCACCGGGATCCGGGTATAGGAAGTCATGGATGATCCGCCCCTGGTCAGGGCCTGCAGCATAACGGTATTCATGTAAGGATTCCTTTCTGTCATTGTACCCGATGCAGGCCGGTAAAGTCAGCACTGCGGCTAATTTCGGCTGAGGAAACAACGGCGTCCCATAGTATAATGTGAGGGCATTGATACAGGAGGAACTTGCATGAATGAACAGGAACGGATTCAGGAGCTGCGGCAGCTGTTGAATCGGTACGGATATGAATACTATGTGCTGGACCAGCCGACGGCTGACGATGCCGAATATGACCGGCTGATGCAGGAACTGATCGCGCTTGAGGACCGGCATCCGGAACTCTTTGATCCGCTGAGCCCTACCCAGCGGGTCGGCGGGGCTGTGCTGGAAGGTTTTGAGAAAGTGGCCCATGCCCGGCCGATGCTGTCGATGGGCGATGTGTTCAGCTATGACGAACTGCGGGACTGGTGCCGGGGCATTGAGAATGCCGTCGGGGCTGTGCGCTACTCGGTCGAAAACAAAATTGACGGCCTGGCCATGTCCCTGCAGTATGCCGGCGGGCGGTTCGTCCGCGCGGTTACCAGAGGTGACGGGGAAGTCGGCGAGGATGTGACGGAAAATGTCAAGACGATCCGCTCGATCCCCCTGGAAATCCCTTATGACGGGGACTTCGAGGTACGCGGGGAAGTATATATGCCGGTCGCTTCGTTTGAACGCCTGAATGAAAAGCAGATGGCTGCCGGCAAACCGCTGTTTGCCAATCCGCGCAATGCCGCGGCCGGTTCCATCCGGCAGCTGGATTCCAAAGTGGCAGCTTCGAGAAACCTGGACGCGTTCTGGTATTACGTGCCGGATGCGGAGCACTATGGTTTCAAGACACACGGGGAAGCGCTGACCTGGATTGCCAAACTCGGTTTCCGGACCAATCCGAACAACCGGATGTTTGCGGAAGTGGACGATATCATTGCCTGGATTGATGAAATGGCAGAGAAGCGGGAGAGCCTGCCGTATGCGATTGACGGCATGGTGCTGAAGGTGGATGACCTGGAACTGGAAGAACAGCTGGGTTATACGGTCAAGACCCCGAAATGGGAGATTGCGTACAAATTCCCGGCGGAACAGGCCGAGACCACCCTGGAGAACATCATCCTGACCGTCGGCAGAACCGGCAAGATCACCCCGAACGCCGTGCTGACCCCGGTCCGGCTGGCCGGCACCCAGGTGGCGGCGGCTACCCTGCACAACGAGGATATGATCCGGGACAAGGATATCCGGATCGGTGACCGGGTCATCGTGCACAAGGCCGGGGACATCATTCCGGAAGTGGTGCGGCCGGTGCCGGAGAAGCGGGACGGCTCACAGGTGCCGTATGTCTTCCCGGCTGTATGCCCGGTCTGCGGCAGTCCGCTGCACCGGTTCGAGGATGAAGCGGCCCACTACTGCCTGAATACCGACTGCCCGGCCCGGGTGGTAACCTCCATTGCCCACTTCGCATCCCGCAACGCCATGGATATCGAAGGCCTGGGTGAAAAGCGGGTGGAGCAGTTCCACCGGCAGGGCTGGCTGAACAGAGTGGATGAAATCTATCATCTGAAAGACCGGAAGGATGAAATCCTGAATCTGGACAAATTCGGGGCCAAGTCCTATGACAACCTGATCCGGGCGATTGAGAACTCCAAGGACAATTCCCTGGAACGGCTGCTGTTCGGACTGGGCATCCGGCAGGTCGGGGAGAAAGCCGCCGATGTGCTGGCCCATACGTTTGATACCATGGACGGGCTGATGGCAGCGTCGTATGACGATCTGTGCGCGGTGCCGGACGTAGGCGCGATCACGGCGGAAGCGATCGTCCTGTTCTTCCACGATGAAAAAAACCGGGAACTGATCGAACACCTCCGGGAAGCCGGCGTAAACATGACCTGCCGCAAGTCGGAAGTCAAAGAGAGCATGTTTACCGGCAAGACCTGCGTGCTGACCGGCACACTGTCGCAGTACAGCCGCAAGGAGGCGGAAGCGATCCTCACGGGCCTGGGGGCCAATGTGACGGGCAGTGTTTCCCGCAAAACGGATTATGTCATCTACGGAGCCGAGGCAGGTTCCAAACTGACCAAGGCGCAGGAACTCGGGGTGCCGGTCATGACCGAAGAGGAATTCCTCGCGGCCATCCGGCAGGCCTGAAGTTGACCGCCTGCACAGGCTTCTTTAGAATAAGATAGACAGGAAACGGAGAAAACAGTATGGACAAGAATCAGGAAAAGGAGTACTTACTGAGCCTGGCAAGATCACTCATGTTTGATTTTCCGGGGGAAGAAGCAGACTGGATCGTAAAGGAATTCGAAACGATCCGGAAACAGCTGGCAGTGCTCGACGAAGTGGATACCGAAGGCGTCGAGGAAGCTACCTGGCCGTTTGAAGACGAGACAACCTACATGCGTAAGGACGAAGTAACCGATGTGCTGACCCAGGAAGAAGCGCTGATGAACGCGAAGGAAACCCTGGCCGGACACATTGTGATTCCGAGGGTGGTGAAATAATGATTAAGGAAATCAGAGAAAACCGGGAAGCGGCAGCGGAAGTATGCCGTAAAGCCTATGCGGATACCCAGGCCCTGCAGCCGAAACTGAATGCCGTCATCACATTCATTGACCCGGAAGAACAGCTGGCCAGCCTGCCGGCGGAAGGACTGTTGCGGGGCGTACCAGTGGCGGTCAAGGACAACTGCTGCACAAAGGGCATCCTGACAACAGCGGGCTCTGCCATCCTGCGGGATTTTGTGCCGCCGTATGATTCCACTATTGTCGAGAACCTGAAGAAGGAAGGCGCCGTCATGATCTGCAAGACCAGCATGGATGAGCTGGCCATGGGCGGTGCCAATACAACCGCGTTTACCGGCCCGGTGCACAACCCATGGGATGAAAACCGGATTCCGGGCGGCTCTTCCGGCGGCAGTGTGGCGCTGGTGGCGGCCGGGGCGGTGCCGATGGCCATCGGTTCCGATACCGGTGACAGCATCCGCAAGCCGGCGGCCTGGTGCGGGGTCATCGGCGTCAAGCCGACCTACGGCCTGATCAGCCGCTATGGCTGTGTGCCTTACGCTTCCAGCCTGGATACCCTCGGCGTGATCACCAGGAGTGTCGAGGATGCCTGCATTGCGCTGCAGGCAGTAGCCGGCCGGGACAGCCGCGACATGACCAGCGCGGATGTGGAAATCCCGGATTACCTCGCCAACCTGAATTCCGACATGCACGGGAAGAAGCTGGCAGTGCTCGGCAACGTCATGGACGGCCTGCTGAATGACAATGTCCGCAAGGTCTTCAACGGCATCGTCGAGAAGCTGAAGGAACGCGGGGCCCAGGTGGATGTTGTCTACTTTGACCAGAAGATCATGCGGGCGGTACTGCCGGCATACTACGCGATCGCCAATGCCGAAGCCTCCAGCAACAATGCTGATCTGGACGGCATGCGCTTCGGGGTGCGGGAACCGGGCGAGACCACCGAAGACATCATGATGAATACCCGGACAAAGAATTTCAACAAGATGATCCGCAGACGGTTCACCATCGGGGCCTTTGCGCTGGATGGCGAGAATCAGGAAAAGATCCTCGGCAAGGCCAAGAAGGTCAGACGGCTGATCTGCCGGGAAATCAACGGCTGCCTCGAGGAATACGACGCGATCCTGGCACCGACCGACGGCGATATCGCCCCGCGCTTCGATGATCCGGGGGCTGACCCGCTGAGTGACTACAATCTGGTTACCGGCGGCCATCTGGACCTGGAGAACTTCAACGGTTCCCCGTCCATGTCCGTACCGATGGGATTTGATCAGGGCTGCCCGCTCGGCATCAGCATTTCGGCGAAGCCGTTTGATGAAATTACCATGTTCAATGTTGCCAAGGCCGTGGAGGAAATCACCGGTCTCAAGGGCCTGACAGCGGAGGTGAAATAAGATGGAATACAAAGCAACCATAGGCATTGAAATCCACTGTGAACTGAAGACAAAGAGCGGCATGTTCTCCGGGGCGCCGAATGAATTCGGCCTGGAGGCGAATGCCGGTACCTGCGCCATTGACCTGGCAATGCCGGGAACCCTGCCGGAACTCAACGAAGAGGGCGTCCGCAAGGCCATCCAGGCCTGCACGGCGTTCCATCTGACCCTGGATCCGCTGGTCCGGTTTGACCGCAAGAACTACTTCTACTCCGATCTGGCCAAAGGCTTCCAGATCACCCAGCAGTTCCACCCGCTGGGCCGCAACGGCTATCTGATGATCGATACCCCGGAAGGCAAGAAGAAGGTCCGCATCAACCGGATCCATATGGAAGAGGATACTGCCAAGCAGTTCCATATGAATGACAAGACACTGATGGACTTCAACCGCAGCGGTGTGCCGCTGATTGAAATTGTCTCCGAACCGGATATGTCGACCGGTCAGGAAGCTGAAGCCTACGTGGAAGCCCTGCGGCAGACGCTGTACTATATCGGCGCTTCCGATGCCAAGATGGAAGAGGGCTCCATGCGCTGTGACGTCAATATCTCCCTGGCCCCGGCCGGGGCGGATCATCTCGGCACAAAGAACGAGATCAAGAACATCAACTCGATTTCCAATGTCGGCAAGGCGATCGACTTTGAAATTGCCCGGCAGAAGGCCATCTACGAGTCCGGCGGGACCATTGTGCAGGAAACCCGGCGGTTCGATGACAAGATCAACGAGACGGTCCTGATGCGGAAGAAGGAAGGCGTTGTTGACTACAAGTATTTCCCGGAACCGAATATCCCGCCGATCCGGCTCAGTGCAGAATGGATTAAGGAAATTCAGGACAACATGCCGGAACTGCCGGATGAAAAGCGGGTCCGCTATGCGGAAGAATACGGCCTGAGTTCCCATGATATCGGCATCCTGATTGCCAACAAGGAAATGGCTGAGTTCTATGAAAAGACCATGACCCTCAGCAAGAACGCCAAGGGTGTGTGCAACTGGCTGCTGTCGGATATCAGCGGCTGGCTGAACAAGAACGGCCAGGCGATTGAAAACAGTGCCCTGACCCCGGCGCATCTGGCTGCGTTCGTCGGGCTGATCGATGAAGGCCGGATCTCCTCCAAGCAGGCCAAGGAACTGCTCGATGATCTGATGGCCGGCAAGGATCCGGTGCAGGCAGCGAAAGACCGCGGCCTGGAGCAGGTCAGCGACGCCGGTGCCATCGAGGCGATTATTGCCCAGGTGCTGGATGCCAACCCGCAGGCGATTGCGGACTATGCGGCCGGTAAAAACAAGGCGGTCGGCTTCCTGGTTGGCCAGGTCATGAAGGCATCTGCCGGCAAGGCCAACCCGGGCATGGTCAACGGGCTGATTCAGGAAATGTTAAAAAAGAGAATCGGCTGACATATGGTATAATCAGAGCCGACACGTTACAATAAACGTTGCAGGTAAAATATGACAACGACAAAGAAAAAGAAAAAAACAACGAATACAAAAACCCGGAAGAGAAGAAAAGGCAACCGTACGGCTGTAATTTTCTGGGTGTGTCTGGCTCTGATTCTCATCCCGGCCGGGATTTTCGGCTGGGTGCTGATTTCCGCTGCCATGGATACCGGCAAGCCGGTGGTCGGTGACCGCTTCAAGGATGACCTGAATCCGGCGATCACCAAAGACCAGCTGGCGGATATCAAAAACGACGTGAAGAACGTAACCGGTGTCGAGAGCGTGGATGTGCAGCTGGCTTCCGGCACGCTGCGGGTCTATGCGGATATCGAAGACAGCGCCGGCGGCGACACGGTCGTGGCGAGATGCTCCGAAGTATACAATGCGGTAGCATCCGTGCTGGATCCGGCGGTCTATTTCAGCCAGCATGACAACATGAAGATGTATGACGTGGAAGTCCATGTCTACAATCTGGCAAAAGACCGGGATTCCGACGCGTTTGCCTACGCAATTGAAACCAAGACATCCTATATGGCAGAACCGGTGACCCAGCTGGTCAGTGAGCCGGTCAATGCGGAACTGGCCCAGCAGCTGCGCGATGCCGTGGAGCAGCGGAACAATCCGACCCCGACGCCGGAAGAAACCGATGAAATGACAGTCGGCGGCGAGGACACGGAAGAAGGAACCAACTGAACAAAGGCATGGCAACATGCCTTTTTATTGATTATGAAGAAGAACGATACATTTACAGCAGTCTGCAGCGGCTACACATTTGACGGGGCCGGCGTGGTTCATGCCGGGGACATGGTTTTCTTCGTGCCCGGGCTGATTGCCGGGGAGGAAGCGGAACTCGGCATCACGGCCATGAAGAAAAACTACGGCTATGCCCGGATTGTCCGGCTGCTGAAGAAATCGGCACACCGCCGGGAACCTGCCTGCAGTGTCTACAGGCAGTGCGGCGGCTGCCAGCTGATGCATATGGACATCACCGAGCAGCACGCGTTCAAGGAAGACAAAGTCAGGAACTGTTTCCGCCAGAATGCCGGCATGGAAGTGGATATCCTGCCAATCCTGTATACGCCGGAACAGACGGCTTACCGCAACAAGGTGCAGGTGCCGGTGCAGTACAGCCGCGGCCAGGTGCTGATGGGCTTTTACCGCAACCGGACCAACGATATCGTTGAATACGACCGCTGCCTGGTGCAGACAGATTTTTCCAATGACGTGACCGGGGACCTGCGCCGCTGGCTGAAGGAACTGCGCTGCGCGGACGAATTCCGCCATGTGCTTATAAGGCACGCCCATAACAGCGGGCAGGCCATGATCTGCATGATCGTCCGGCATTATCCGTTCCGCGGAGCGGATGAGCTGCTGCGGCGGATTCAGAAGAAATACCCGCAGGTCAAAAGCATCTCCTGCATCATCAACCGGCGGGAAGACAATGTGATCCTGGACGGCAAGGAGGTTATCCTCAGCGGCCCCGGGTATATCGAGGAGGAACTGCTGGGAAGGACCTTCCGCATCAGTGCCCGCTCGTTCTTTCAGATCAATCCGTACAGCACCGCTGTGCTCTATGGCAAGGCAGTGGAGACAGCCGGGCTGACCGGGAAGGAAACAGTCATTGACCTGTACTGCGGCACCGGCACCATCGGCATCCTCGCAGCCGCGCAGGCAAAACAGGTATACGGCATTGAAATCGTGGCCGACGCAATAAAGGATGCCCGGATCAACGCGGAACGCAACGGGGTCAGGAATATCGAGTTCATGACAGCGGATGCCAACACCGGGGCAAGACAGCTGCTCCGGAACCAGGTCAAAGCCGATGTGGTCATCGTTGACCCGCCCCGCAAGGGATGCACCCAGGATACCCTGGATGCCATTGTCCGCATCGCCCCGCAGAAACTGGTTTATGTGTCATGTGATCCGGCCACCCTGGCCCGGGACTGTGCATATATGCGTGAAAAGGGTTATGAAGTGCAGAGCGTGCAGCCCGTGGACATGTTCCCGGGCACCCTGCACATCGAGACTATAGTGTTGCTACAAAAGTTGAACTCGTAGAAATCCTTTATTTTAAGCACTTTTACGAGCATTTTACCTTCGGTGAGACCGACTGGCCGAAGCGTGGAAAACGCCTCGAAAAGTACGTTCGGGTGTCTATAGTAATTGAACTCGTTACTGTAGGAACAAAACTCGAGGACTTATAGACAATAGAGTACCACGTTGATTATGGACGTTTATTTTCTGCATTTCGCGGAGAGTAAACGTCATTTTTGCGTTTAAAGAAGATTTGAGAAAGGAGGAGAGCAGATGGAGTTTAACTATTTCTACGGACCGGAAGATGCCGAGCAGTATCAGTTCTATCGGATCCTGAAGCTGCTGATCACCAGCGAGCAGTTCAAGGATATATCTGTTGAGGCGAAGTTCCTTTATGGTCTACGGATATGCATATCTGGTACGGAATCAAAGGAACCGTGGACAAAAAGCTTTCGGCCGGCCTGATGGAACTGAAAGAAAAGGATTACCCATTCACCTTCAGGATTTTCGAAGACATGGGACACGGCGGCCTGATCGGGGAAAACACAGAACAATTCATTAAGGAAGTTGAAAAGGCACACCGGCCGGGTGTCTGAGACTGGCCGGCGTTTTTGGGAAAGATGATCTTCAGACTGCAGGCCATGGGGAAAATCGATGACCTGGGAGAACGCCTTACAGGCAAAAAACGAAAAACGGGGAGACAGCATCTGCAAACCCGTTTTTTATATTGATACAATGAAAGCGGTCATGGATGATGCCCGGTGCCGGCACCGGATGGAATCCCTGGACGATGAGATTCAATTATATGAAGAACGGCAGTCATGCTGTCCCAGGCGCTGCAGCAGCGCGCAAAGAGGTGAAACCATGAACCTGGTGCTGGTAAAAGGTGAGGAAAAATACAGAAGACAGATTTCCGAGATGATGGATGAATGGACAATGACCGGCGAGAAAATTATTCCGTATGCCATCCGCAAGACAGACTATCATGATTTTGAAAAGTATCTTGCCTCGCTTGAAGTTACCGAACCGCAGGAAGGGCTTGTGCCGGATTCGACTTATTTCTGTTTTGATACGGACAGAAATGTAATCGTCGGCGCTGTGAATATAAGACACTGTCTGAACGAGCGGCTGTTATTAAACGGCGGGCATATAGGCGTCGGCATCAGGCCAAGTGAGAGAAAAAAGGGCTATGCCACAGCCATGATTACGCTGGCGCTGGAAAAATGCAGGGAACTGGGTATCCGCAAGGTGCTTATGGTATGTGACAGGGATAATGTCGGATCGGCCAAAAGCATCATCAACAACGGCGGCATTCTCGAAAATGAAATCGTTGTTGACGGTGTTGCGGAACAAAGATACTGGATCAATATCATGTAAAGGCACATAAGCTTCTTTTCAATGTATATTATGAAAACATAGAAGTGTAAAATGAAGGGAAGAGGGCTATGGTTATGAATGCTTATACTGCATACTGCGGCCTGGACTGTGAGGCCTGTGAAGCGCGTCTGGCAACAGTAAACAACGATAATGATCTGCGGGTAAAAGTCGCCAAGGAATGGTCCATACTTAACGGCGCGGAAATCACCCCGGAAATGATCAACTGTTCCGGCTGCCGGATTCCGGGAGTAAAGACTGTGTACTGTGATTCTTTATGTCCGATCAGGCATTGTGCTGCAGCCAGGAAGATGGAAACCTGCGGCAGCTGCCCGGAAATGAAGTCGTGCGGAAAAGTCGGGGCGATTATCAGAAACAATCCTGATGCGCTGGGCAGGCTCGAAACTGCCGGGAAGAATGAATCCTGAAAGAGCCGGCTGTCATTCAAAAAAGACCAGGAAATACAAATCAGGATTTATCTTCATTGTCAATACATGGAAATCTGTGCTGCCGCAGACGGCGGACAGCAGTGATATTATTCCGTTTGACCGCCGTAACGGGGACAAAGACAGCACTATATGCAAACCGGAAAATATAGATAAAGGAGATCATTATGGATATCAGAGAAGCTGCCGCTCCGGTCATCCGGAAACTGTACCCGAAAACATCACACATGGAAATGACCCTCGGCATTCTCCGGGACGAGGAGACACAGATTCTTCACCTTGATCCTGAACAGAATGAATCCGCTGAAACCCTTACGTATCCTGTTGGGTCCATCTGCAAAACCTTTACCGCTTCACTGCTTGCGAAGTATGTCCGGGAAGGGAAAGCAGACCTCAACGCGCCGATTTCCGAATATATCAACGGCCTTCCGAAGCAGTACTATCCTTCCCTGCGCAGGCTGGCTGTGCATTCGTCCGGTTACGGCGGGAAGCCTTTCGGCACGCTGGAAACACTCATCCGGTTTGCGAACATGAATAAACCGGACGGCCTCCTGCATGTCAATCCGTTCCGCGGCACCCTTGACGAGGCTGCCATGCGGAAACTGATTGCCGAAACGAAGCTGAAGGACAAGGAGTATAAATTCGCCTATTCCAATCTCGGCTACGGGATCCTCGGCTATATTCTCGGCGTGATCGGGGAAAACAATTACTGGGATCTGATGAATGACTATATCCAGAATGACCTGGGTCTGCAGGAGACGATGATCGGCAATGTTGATATCACCGGCTATGACAGGAAAGGGAATCCCTGTTCCACCTGGCAGTGGGAAAAGAGTGACATTATCATGGCGTCCGGAGCCCTGAATTCAACCGCTGCGGATATGCTGAAATACGCGGCCATCCAGATGGATGACAGCAGGCCGTACCTGGATCTCTGCCACCAGGTCCAGGGTGAAGGCGAAAAAGGGTTCAGAAGTGGCCTTGCCTGGCGGCTGACGGACGACGGCATTTCCTGGCATACCGGCAGCGCGGGTGCTTTCAGTGCCTGGCTTGGCCTGAGCCGCCGGAACAGGACAGCCGTGTTCATCGGCACCAATTACGCGCTGCTTGATGTGGAAAATCCCGGTCTGGATCTGCTGCGGAGCCTCTGACCGGAATCGTGCAAAACAGTTAATGGGACAGCTGTGATAACACGGCTGTCTTTTGTTATTTCAGACAAAAAATCGGCAGAAAACAGATTTTGTCATAAACATGACATAGAGGTGTCATGTTATCCCTGCTATGATACATACGGAGAAAGAAAGATGAAAACAGACAGACTGATCGGCATCCTGTCGGTGCTGCTGCAGAAAGACAAGACAACCGCCCCGGAACTGGCGGAACAATTCGAAGTGTCACGAAGGACAATCAACCGGGATATCGAAACACTGTGCATGGCCGGCATACCGATCCAGACCCTGCGCGGGCCGGGAGGCGGCATCCGCATCATGGACGGCTACCGGATGGACCGGATGATCCTGACTTCAAAGGATATGCAGATGATACTTGCCGGGCTTCGCAGCCTGGACAGTGTCAGCGGCAGCCGGTACTACAGCCAGCTGATGGAGAAGATCCAGACCGGATCATCAGAGTTTATCAGCGGCAGGGATTCGATCCTGATCGATCTGTCGTCATGGAATCGGGATTCACTGGCTCCGAAGATAGAGACTATACAGGACGCGGTTGAAACCCGGCACTTGATCAGCTTTCAGTACTATGCGCCGACGGGGGACAGCGTGCGGACTGTTGAGCCGTATTATCTGATCTTCCATTGGTCCAGCTGGTACCTCTGGGCCTGGTGCTGTGACCGTCAGGATTTCCGGCTGTTCAAACTGAACCGCATGGTTCATGTCCGTAAGGCAAATACCTCTTTTGTGTGCAGGGAAACGGTTTTGCCGGATCTGTCAAATGAAAAAATCTTTCCTGGCGGAATCAGGGTAAAGGTTTTATTCAGTGCTGATCAGAAGTGGCGGCTGGTAGAAGAGTTCGGTCCGGCATGCTTTACAGAGTCTGGAGACGGCAGACTGCTGTTCACGGCGGACTATACAGATATAGAGAACCTGGTCACGTGGCTGATGACATTCGGGGACAAGGCGGAAGTACTCGAGCCCATAGAAGCAAGAAACGAAATCGCCCGTATGGCAGATAAAATGGCGATGTTATACAGAGAGGATAAGGTATTATGAGGTTGGATGGATTCGGGATCATGGTTGATGATATGGCGGCAATGGTCCGCTTTTACAGGGACGTATTGGGGTTTGAAATCAAAGAGGAAGAGAATACGACAAATGTTTTTCTTGAAAAAGACGGCACACTTTTCCTGCTTTATCGGAAAACGGACTTTGAAAAGATGACAAACAGGAAATATTCTTATTGCCGCGGAATTAACGGGCATTTTGAAATAGCCCTTGGTGTCGATAATTACGCCGCAGTTGACAAGGCTTATGCGGATGTGACAGCGGCAGGAGCTGAGGGTATTATGGCGCCGGCAACAGAGCCCTGGGGGCAGAGGACCTGCTATATTGCAGATCCGGAAGGCAACCTGATAGAAATCGGATCTTTCATCGAGAGGTAAACAGCATGGCGTTTGATTATAAGAAAGAATACAAGGAATACTACCTGCCGGCGGGGAAGCCATCCATTGTCAATGTTCCCGCGATGAATTTCATTGCTGTCCGGGGCAGCGGGGATCCCAATGCCGCAGATGGTGAATATCAGCAGGCAATCGGGCTTCTGTATGCAGTTGCCTATACCATCAAGATGAGCAAAAAAGGAGGCCACAGGATCGAGGGCTACTTTGATTATGTGGTGCCGCCGCTGGAAGGGTTCTGGTGGCAGGAAGGCACCGCGGGTGTGGATTACAGCCGCAAGCAGGATTTCCATTGGATTGCCGTGATCCGCTTGCCGGATTTTGTAACGGAAGAAGAATTCCGCTGGGCTGTGAATGAAACGGCCCGGAAAAAGCGGCTGGACTGTTCTGCAGTGGAATATCTGACGCTGGAAGAGGGGCTCTGCGTGCAGTGCATGCATATCGGTTGCTATGATGATGAACCCGCAACGGTGCAGAAGATGCATGCGTTCATGGAACAGGAAGGCTATGACCTGGACATCACGGACCAGCGCCGGCACCATGAAATCTACCTGAACGATGCCAGGAAAACAGCACCGGAAAAACTGAAAACCGTGATCCGGCACCCGGTAAAACCGAAAGGAAGCTGAGCCATGCATTTTGTTGATGCCAAAGGAATACTGACCGGCAGCGGCGGGCATATCGGAATGAACATCTACCGGGGCTGCAGCCATGGCTGTATTTACTGTGACAGCAGGAGCAGATGCTATCAGTTCAGCCACCCGTTTGAGGATATAGAGGTAAAGCGCAATGCCCCGGAACTGCTGGAAAAGGCACTGAGGTCAAAAAAACGGAGGTGTGTGATCGCAACCGGCGCGATGTCAGATCCGTATATACCTCTTGAAGAAGAACTGCGGCTGACCCGGAAGTGCCTGGAAATCATACATAAATACGGGTTCGGGGCCGCGGTACAGACAAAATCGGACCGGATCCTGCAGGATATCGATCTGCTGGATGAGATCAACCGTTCGGCAAAGTGTGTGGTGCAGATGACGCTGACAACTTACGACGATGACCTGTGCAGAATCCTGGAACCGGGTGTGTGCAATACAAAACGGCGGATAGAAGTACTGGCGGAAATGCAGAAAAGGGAAATTCCCACGGTTGTGTGGATTACACCGATTCTCCCGTTCATCAATGATACGGAGGAAAACCTCACGGCAATCCTGAATGAATGCATCCGTACCGGGGTCAAAGGCATTATTGATTTCGGCATGGGGCTGACCCTGCGGGAAGGCAGCCGGGAATACTATTATGCCGCGCTTGACAGACATTTTCCCGGCCTGAAGGAACTGTACATCAGACAGTATGGGAATGCCTATGAACTGCCCAGTCCGAACGCCGCGGAACTGAAAGCGGTATTTCAGAAAACCTGCCGGGCAAACGGGATCCTGTCGAGTCCGGAGGAGTGCTTCCGGTTTATCAGCGAACTGCCGGAGAGATTTCCGCAGATGAACATATTTGACCTGTAAGAAGGAGGCTGAGCATATGGAGTATATAAGGGTAACAAGGGAAAACCTGGAAACAGAACATATCTGCTGTGCTATTTCAAACAATAAGGATGTACAGGTTTCGTCCAAGAAAGCCTGGCTGGCTGACCGGTTTGATGAAGGCCTGGTCTTCCTGAAAAGCGCGGAACGGGGCAAGTGCTTCATCGAGTATATTCCGGCGGAAAATGCCTGGGTGCCGGTTGACGCGGACGGCTACATGTATATTGACTGCCTGTGGGTGTCGGGATCATTCAAGGGACATGGATATTCCAACGATCTCCTCAATGCCTGCATTGCCGACAGCCGGGCCAAGGGCAAAGCGGGGCTGTGCATCCTGGCGGCAGCGAAGAAGAAACCTTTCCTGGCGGACCCGAAATACCTGCAGCACAAGGGGTTTACGGTATGCGATGAGGCGGATAACGGGATCCAGCTGTGGTATCTCCCGTTTGAAAAGACCGCGCCCGCACCGCGGTTTCGGGAATGCGCCAGGCACCCGCACATTGATGAGGGCGGCTATGTGCTGTATTACACAAATCAGTGCCCGTTCAACGCCAAATATGTACCGGTTCTGGAAGAAACTGCCGCCAGGGCCGGCATCCCTTTCAGGGCAGTCAGGCTGGACAGCCGCGAGGCGGCCCGGAATGCCCCGTCCCCGGTTACGAATTACGCCCTGTTTCATGACGGGGAATACCTGACAAACGAGCAGATGAATGACAGGAAGTTCCTGAAACTGATCAACGGATAGGAGGATTGTATGGCTTCAACAAAAGCATATCTGGATTATATTTCCGAACAGCTGGCCGGACTGGATGACGTGCGTATCCGGCCGATGATGGGCGAGTATTTACTGTACTACCGTGACCGTCTGGCCGGCGGGATCTATGATGACCGGCTCCTGGTAAAACCGGTTCCTGCAGCCTTGAAGATGATGCCCGGCGCGCCGAAAGAAATCCCCTATGAAGGCGCGAAGGAGATGCTGCTGGTGAAGGAAGTGGATAACCGGGAATTCCTGTGTGAACTGCTGCAGGCCATGTGGCCGGAGCTGCCGGAGAGAAAAAAGAAGAAACCGGCCCGGAAATAACCGCTTAACGATAAATGAATACAGGAAGAAGTATCCCCGGGGGCTGCTTCTTTTCTTTCCGCGGTCATCAGTTCTGTATGTCCGGAACGGCTGCTGCGGTATAAAATAAAAGGTACGTTTCAATGTGTCCGGATGCCGCGGGAAAATATCCGGCAGTGAAGGGGGGAACTGACATGAACTTAACAGATAAACGGAAATGGGTGAATGTGGTCCTCTGGCTGCTGTCGGTTGCCTCGATGATCGGGTTGATGATCCTGGGCAGCCGGATACTGGTTGAGGACAATGGCGGACTGCTGGTGGAATTTGCCGTCATCACCATCGTATCCCTGTTATGGCTGTATCTGATTTCCGGGAAGAAAACCTTCTCGTTTCTGACCAATCAGACAGGTTATACATTCAGGATGCTGGCGCCGACGCTGATTTTTTCGGCTGTGTTCGGGCTCTTCGGGATTCTCGAAGTATTCTTTGAACACCCGCCGCTGATCCCCGGCTGGCCGGTGAACCTGGCGCTGTTTGCGGCAGACATGTTCCTCGTCGGGGTGTATGAGGAAGCGTGCTTCCGTGCCTGTGCCTGCGACGCGCTGCTGCCGCTGCTGAAAAACCGCCGGCACCCGTTCCTCTGGACCGCTTTGATCTCGGGCCTGGTATTCGGCTATGTCCATGTGGTCAGCGCGGACTTTTCGGACCTGCATCAGACCCTGCAGTTTTTTCTCAAGATTGCCAACACCGCGGTATACGGAAGCATGATGATGATCCTGTACTGGAAGACCAGGAATCTGCTTGGCCTGGCTATCATTCACGGACTGAACGATTTCCTGCCGGGATTCCTCAATGAGATCTTCCTGTTCACTGAGACGGATACGTCTGCGACATATACCTCCGGGGACAGCGGGACGACCGTTGTCTATCTGATCCAGCTGGCCGTTGAGCTTGTCTGCCTGTTCTATATTTACAGGAAGGTTGGCCGGAACCTGGATTACAAAACGATACTGAAAGAATGGTGACAGATGCCGCCAAAGAAAAATGCCGTCGGGATACTGCGTGTGTCCTGACGGCATTTTCAGCAGGGTGTTTTTTTATTTCCCGGCCGTTTCGCAGCTGAAGACGATGCCGCGGCGTTCCATGTAATAACTGCACAGGCCGCGGGTCGGGAAGATCAGCACTTCGGCATCCGGATAGTCCTGTCGGACCATGTTCTTCAGGCATGATGCCAGTTCCGGGTTCTCCACATGGGTGATGACAGCCCGGCCGCCGGTATAGCCGGCTTCCAGCGCCGCTTTGTAGATATTCTTCATGGCCCCGCGTTCACCCCGGGCCTTGCCGTTGACATTGATTGTGCCGGTTTCGGTAGCCGTGCCGGTGACAGCGATATTGAACATGCTCAGGGCCGCGGCAGCGGTCTTGCTGACCCGGCCGTTCTGGCTCAGGTTGTGAACCGAGAAGAAGGCAAAGAAGAGCCGGGTATGAAGCAGGTAATCCCTGATGGCCTGATCGATTTCCTCAAAGGTCATATCGGTATGGGCCAGTTCTGCCAGTTTGTGCAGTACCAGCACTTCTTCACCGCCGGTGGACAGGGAGTCGATCACCGAGACTTTTGCCCCGGGGTTTTCTTCCATATACTGCTTGGCAGCCATCATGGCGCTGGCATAGGATCCGGACAGCGAGCTGGTTACGGTCATGACAAAGATTTCCCGGGCTCCGGCAAAAGCGTTCAGCCATGCTTCGGCTGAAGGACAGGAAGTATAGGAACGGCCGCGGAAACGGGCCAGGTAATCCAGCATTTCTGTGATGTTCAGATCCGGTTCATCGACAAAGCTTCTTTCATCTGTATAGATGGTCAGCGGGACTGTACGGAAGTCCTCCCAGTCAAGGCCCTGCAGATCACAGGATGAATCTGCGATGATTCTCATGAAAATCACCTCCTGAAATAACATCGAAATTGTATGGGACGTATCCGGATGATAAAATAAACACAAAGAAGAAAAGTGTAACATTGGGTACAGAAAAAGGAAATATGTAACATTTATGAAAATAAGGACTGATTTGAACAGCCGGACAGCCGCCACCAGAATGGCCATCGGCAATGCCATTCTCGACGAACTGGAGAAAAAAGAATTCGCCCGCATCAAGGTGACGGATGTCATCAGGATTGCCGGGGTGTCGCGGATGACGTTTTACCGCTACTATGAGAATCTGTATGATGCCCTGTGCGACTGCCTTGATATCATCGTGACCGGATATATGATCGAGGGCGGGGAAGTGAATGACCCGGGGGTCTATATGCGCCTTGAGCATATCGAATTCTCACTGAACTACTTTGACCGGTATTCGCGTTTCTTCCTGGTGCTGAACCGGCACGGGCTCTACACGATACTGATTGACGCGGTCAATGAATACATGATGAAAAACATCATGCCGCAGAAGAAACTGCACATGTATGAACTGTATGCGTATGCCGGCGGCCTGCTGAACTCCTTCCTGAAGTGGGAGGAAGGCGGCCGGCGGGAAAGCGCGCACAGTGTCGCCATGATGATCTACCGGCTGTATAACCACCCGGACGGTGATGAGCCGGCGGAAATTGAGGAATGAGAAACAGGAGAAATCCTGTTTTTTTATTTGATTTGTTGACATTTTACCTGAAAGCGCTATCATAAAATGTGGAAACGTTTACGGGAACGTTAACGAATTATCATGGTAACGATTAAGGACATAGCAAAACTGTCGGGATACAGTATCGGTACCGTATCCCGGGTCATTAATAAGCGCAGTGATGTCAGTCCGGCTGCCCGTGAGATCATTGAACGGGTCATCAGGGAGCAGAATTTTCAGCCGAATACCAATGCGAAGTTTCTGAAACAGACGCTGCATTCACCGGTTACGGTGATTGTCAAGGGAATCGGCAACCCGTTCCTGGAATCCATTCTCGAAGCCATTCAGATCAGCATGCAGATGCATGGGGAAAGCGTGAATGTCACCTTCCTGGATGAACAGGCTGATGAGATTGCCGAAGCGGCAAGGATTATCAGCCGCCGGAAGCCGAAGGGACTGATTTTCCTGGGCGGCAGCGTGCGCAATTTCCGGGATGGTTTCGGCCAGATCAATGTGCCGTCTGTCCTGGTGACGGCGGACGCTGCCGGGCTCGGTTTCCCGCAGCTGTCCAGTTTCTGCACCGACGACGCAAAAGCCGCGGCAGAAGCCGTCAGGCGGCTGGCGGCCGGCGGCCACGAGCGGATTGGGATCCTGGGCGGATATCCGGTCTCCTTCCCGGAAGACAACAGCATGAAGCGCTTTACCGGGGCGGTGGAGGAACTGCAGAAACACGGCATCAGCTTTGACCGGGACCGGGACTATGAGGGCTGCGGCTTCTCCATGGCCGAAGGGGAGGCCGGGGTAATCCGGCTGCTGAAGAAAGCACCGGACCTGACTGCCATCTTTGCCCTGGGGGACATGATTGCCATCGGCGCGATGAAAGGACTCCGCACCATAGGCAAACAGGTCCCGGATGACATATCGATTATCGGCTTTGACGGCATCAGCTTCGGCAGCTATGCCAATCCCTGCCTGGCCACGATCCGCCAGGATACCAGCCGGTTGGCCAGCCGGACCGTGGAGACCCTGCTGCTGCAGATCAACACCAAGCGGCCGGCCGTCCACGAAATGATCCCATATGAATTTACGGCCGGAGACAGTATATCCGACCTGCACAGACCGCACTGAAAGGGGGAACCATCATGGCAACAGTCAGTCTGAAAAATATCCAGAAGATCTATCCCAATACCGCGGATGATACCAGAAAGCGGAAGAAGAAAGAGGATGACGCCCCGAAGCGCAGAAGTAATCTGAAGATTACCGATGAGGGTGTTGTCGCGGTTGATTCGTTCAACCTCGAGATCGCCGACAAGGAATTCATCGTCCTGGTCGGGCCTTCCGGCTGCGGCAAGTCCACAACCCTGCGCATGGTGGCCGGGCTTGAGGACATCACCCGCGGAGACCTGTACATTGACGGCAAGCGGATGAACGATGTGGCCCCGAAGGACCGGGATATCGCTATGGTGTTCCAGAACTATGCCCTGTATCCGCATATGACCGTCCGGCAGAACCTGCAGTTCCCGCTCGAGCTGCGGAAAGTACCGAAGGATGAGATGAACCGCCGGGTTGATGAAGCGGCGGAAATCCTCGGCATTACCGAATATCTGGAGCGCAAGCCGAAGGCATTGTCCGGCGGGCAGCGGCAGAGAGTCGCGATCGGCCGGGCGATTGTACGGGATCCGAAACTGTTGCTGATGGACGAACCGCTGTCCAACCTGGACGCCAAGCTGCGGAACCAGATGCGGGCCGAGATCATCAAGCTGCGCCAGAAGATCAACGCCACGTTTATCTATGTCACGCATGACCAGACCGAAGCCATGACCCTGGGAGACCGGATCGTCATCATGAAGGACGGCGAAGTGCAGCAGGTGGGCACACCGCAGGAAGTGTTCGACGAACCGCACAACCTGTTCGTGGCCGGCTTCATCGGCATGCCGCAGATGAACTTCTATGACGGCAGGCTGCTTCTGAAAGAAGACGGAACCTATGCCGTGCAGGTCAGTGATGCGGTGATCGAATTGTCGGAAGAAAAGCAGAATAACCTGCGTGAGCGGAATACAAAGCCGCAGGACATTACGGTCGGGGTCAGGCCGGAGCACATCTCCCTGCATGAAAAGGAAGGGGCCATGATCGAGGGCGTCGTCGATGTCAGCGAAATGATGGGCAGCTCCGTGCACCTGCATATCAATTCCGGCGGCAAGGACAGCATCATCATCGTGCCGACCCTGGACCTGAAGGGCCGCCCGATGGGCATCGGTACACCGGTGCGCTTCACGTTCGGGAACAATGTCATCCATATGTTCGATTCGGAAGGATTGAACCTGGAGTATAAATAAGGCGTCATCGTGGTAACACTACCAGCGATAAGCATAATTTAGGAGGAAAAGAAAAGATGAACGCAAAGAAACTGATGGCAGGCGTGCTCTGTGCCGCACTGCTGGCCGGCTGCTCCGGAAGCGGCTCCGGCTCCAACGATAAGCCTTCCGGCGGAGATGAAAAGGTCAGCGTAACCGTCACTGTATGGGGCCCGCAGGAAGACCAGTCCGACGACAACGGAAAGTGGCTGCAGACCCAGTGCGAAAACTTCGCCAAGGAACATGAAGAATGGGATATCACCTTCAATTACGGTGTATGCTCCGAAGGCGATGCCAAGACAAACCTCAGCACTGACCCGGCGGCCGGCGCAGATGTATACATGTTTGCGAATGACCAGATTCCGGACCTGCTGAAGGCAGGCGCTATCGCTGAACTCGGCGGCAAGACACTGGACGCTGTCAAGGCTGCCAATTCCGCGACAGCTGTCAATACAGTAACCTATGACGGTGCCGTTTACGGTGTCCCGTTCACTGCCAATACATGGTTCATGTACTATGACAAGAGTGTCTTCACAGACGAAGATGCCAAGAGCCTTGATGCCATGCTCGCCAAGGGCAAGGTGGCGTTCCCGCTGAGTAACTCCTGGTACATCGCGGCATTCTATGTTGCCAACGGATGCACACTGTTCGGTCCGGACGGCGGTGACGCTGCCGCCGGCATTGACTTCAGCGGTGACAAGGCAGCTGCCGTAACGAACTACCTGGTTGACCTGGTAGCCAATCCGAACTTCGTCAACGGTGACGTTTCCACCGGCAATGACATCGACGCATTCTTCTCCGGTACCTGGGATTACCAGAAGGCTGTTGACGCCTATGGTGACAACCTCGGCATCGCCGCAGCCCCGTCCTACACCCTGGATGGCGAGCTGAAGCAGATGAAGTCCTTCGCCGGTTCCAAGGCGATCGGTGTCAACCCGACAACCGCGCTCTACAAGGAGCACCCGGAAATCGCCGTTGCCCTGGCAGCATACCTGGGCAGCACTGCCGCCCAGCAGGCACACTATGACCTGCGCAACATCATCCCGACTGACATGGCGATCAACGTCGGTGACGATGCCCTGGCAAAGGCACAGATGGATACGATGGACTTCGCGTCGATCGTCCAGCCGCTGCAGGCCGACATGGGCAACTACTGGACACCTGCACAGTCCATGGGTGAAGAACTCGTATCCGGCAGTGTCACACATGACAATGCGGCGGAAAAGACAGAAGCCATGAACGAATCCATGAATTCGTCCGGCGTCAACTGATTGCAGTTTATCTGAAACAGCTGCGGCCGGCATAACGGCCGGCCGCGGCATTCTTTCCCTGACTCTGCGGGAGGTGATTAAATGGAAAACAGTCAGATCAATGCAAGAAACGCGATACTGAAAGGTGATCTGTTTACAAAGCTGTCAGCTGTCATCATGGGACTCGGCATGATTGTCCGGAAACAGGTGGCCAAGGGATGTGCCGTTCTGCTGTGCGAAATCGCTTTTCTGTACTACATGGTTAATAAAGGGATCGCTTCCCTGGGCATGCTTCCTTCACTTGGTGACCAGGTGCAGGAAAAAGTGTGGAATGAAGCCAAGCAGATTTACGAGTATACCACCGGAGACAACTCTCAGCAGATCCTGCTTGCCGGTGTCATTACCCTGTTTGTAATCGCTGCGATCATCGTCCTGTGGGTTCTGCAGATGCGGCATGCGTACAAACTGCAGAAGATGCAGGAGGAAGGCACGCATATTCCTTCCCTGAAGGAAGACGTCCGCAATCTCTTTGACAAAAACCTGTACATAACCCTGATGTCGCTGCCGTGCCTGGGCATCCTGGTGTTCAATATTGTGCCGCTGGTATACATGATCTCCATGGCGTTCACCACCTATTCCAAGGAAGGCGAACACCTGGTCCTGTTTGACTGGGACGGGGTGAATCAGTTCCGGCGGGTGCTGAACATGAACGGCAACATCGGCCGGCAGTTCTGGCATGTCCTGGCCTGGACGATTGTCTGGGCGATCTTCGCGACGTTCCTGAACTATATTCTCGGCATGATCCTGGCCATGATCATCAACCGCAAGGATACAAAGGGGAAAGCATTCTGGCGTTTCTGCTTCGTCCTGTCGATTGCCGTGCCGCAGTTTGTCACCCTGATGATCATGAACATCATGCTGCAGCCCTCCGGCGCAATCAACGTGCTGCTGAAGAACCTCGGCTGGATCACGTCACCGCTGCCGTTCTGGACCAGCAGGATGTGGGCAAGGATCACGATCATCGTGATCAACCTGTGGGTCGGTATTCCGTATACGATGCTGCAGGTTACCGGCATTCTCCAGAATATTCCGGCGGAACTGTATGAAGCAGCCCGGATGGACGGGGCCGGACCGGTTACCATCTTCTTCAAGATTACGCTGCCGTACATGCTGTTTGTCACAACGCCGTACCTGATTGCGAGCTTTGTCGGGAACATCAACAACTTCAATGTCATCTACCTGCTCTCGGGAGGCGGACCGACATATGTCGGCGACACGGCCGGCCAGACCGACCTGCTCGTGACCTGGCTGTACAAGCTGACGATTGACCAGCAGTATTACAACCTAGGCGCTGTTATCGGCATCATGACCTTCGTCATCCTGACGATCATTACACTTGTTACCTACAGGAGCTCCAGTTCCTACAAGAATGAGGAGGCGTTCATGTAATATGACTGCCGTGAATGTAACCGGAAAGAAGAACCGGCGCAGTACCAGGAGCATTGTTGTCAATCTGCTGGTGCATCTGCTGCTGGCGGTGCTGGCGGCCATCTGGGTTATGCCGATATTCTGGATCGTACTGACCAGTTTCCGGGCAGAACCGGGCGCCTACACAAATACCTTCCTGCCGCAGGGATATACGCTGAACAATTATGTCAAGCTGCTGACGGACCGGAATGTCCTGAATTTCCCGAAGATGTTCGGCAACACGCTGATCATAGCGATCTGCTGCTGCATCATCAGCACGTTCTTTGTGCTGTCCGTGGCCTATTCCCTGAGCCGCATGCGGTTCATGTTCCGCAAGCCGTACATGAACCTGGCCATGATCCTCGGACTGTTCCCGGGCTTCATGACAATGGTGGCCCAGTACTTTATCCTGAAAGCCATGGGCCTGACGGAAGGGGCCATGATCCGCTTCGGCCTGATCATCGTCTATTCCGCGTGCACCGGCCTGGGCTTCCAGATTGCCAAGGGCTATTTTGACACGATCCCGCGTTCCATTGATGAAGCGGCCGTAATCGACGGGGCTACCCAGTGGCAGGTCTTCACCAGGATCACAATGCCGCTGGCCAAGCCGATCGTCATCTACACGGTCATGACTTCGTTCATTGCGCCGTGGGTGGACTTCATCTTTGCCAAGGTGGTCTGCCGTGCCAATGCCGACCAGTTCACAGTGGCCATCGGCCTCTGGAACATGCTTCAGAAAGAGTATATCTACCAGTGGTATACCTGCTTCGCGGCCGGAGCCGTGCTGATCTCGATTCCGATCGCCGCATTGTTCCTCTACATGCAGAGGTTCTATGTGGAAGGCATGGGAGGTGCCGTTAAGGGATAATCATGAAGAAATACAGGAAGATCATCCTCTCCCTGGTTCTTCTCCTGTCCGTATTGATCGTATATGCAGTAAAACAGCAGAGTTCTCGGAAGTCTGCTGTTTCTGTCATGTCACAGGTAAATGCGTCCCTGCAGGAGGATATACCGGAGGGTGTGTATCCATCAGTATATGAAGTATTTGTCGGCTCATTTTACGATGCAGACGGAGACGGTACAGGCGATCTGAACGGGGTCACACAGAAACTGGATTACATCCATGACCTGGGTTTCCGGGGCATCTGGCTGATGCCGATTGCGCCTTCGCCGACATATCATAAATATGATGTGGCTGACTACACGGATATAGATCCGGCCTACGGCACCCGGGAGGATTTCCGCACGCTTGCGGCAGCCTGCCGCGAACGCCGCATGCAGGTCATCGTGGACCTGGTGCTCAACCATACCTCGGTGCAGCACCCATGGTTCCAGACTGCCGCAGCATACCTCCATGACCTGCCGGAAGGGGCTGAACCGGATCCGCAGGCCTGCCCGTATGTTGACTATTACCGCTTCACGCGCCAGGCCCAGGGCGGCTATGCGCAGCTGGCTGACAGCGGCTGGTACTATGAGGCCCGCTTCTGGGAAGGCATGCCGGACCTCAACTTGGACAGTGATGCCGTCCGGAGGGAAATCCGTGAGATCATGCGTTACTGGCTCAATGAAGGGGCCGACGGATTCCGCCTGGATGCCGTCACGTCCTACTACACGGGAAACGCGGACAAAAATATTGAATTCCTTTCGTTTGTCAATCAGACGGCGAAAGAACTGGATCCGGACTGTTATATCGTCTGTGAGGGCTGGGACAGCCAGAAAGTCTATGCCCGGTACTACGCGTCCGGGGTGGATTCCATGTTTGACTTTGCCTTTGCGGATGCCTCAGGGATTATTGCCGGAACCCTGCTGGGACAGTACACGGCCAGGGACTTCGGCAATATGCTGGAAAAGGAATGGCAACTGTACGAGTCCTATGGACCCCAGGCAGTCAACGCCCCGTTCTACACCAACCATGATATGGGCCGCAGTGCGGGGTATTATGCCACGGACGAAGGTGACCGCACCAAGCTGGCACAGGCGATGAATCTGCTTGCCGGCGGGAAAGTGTTCCTGTATTACGGCGAGGAAATCGGCATGAAAGGGGCCGGAAGAGATGAAAACAAGCGGGCCCCCATGTACTGGAGCGATGACCCGCAGGCTGCGGGGATGACCAAGGCCCCGCCGGGCATGGACAACGTGCAGATGAAATTCCCGTCCCTGGCGGAACAGGAGAAGGATCCGTACTCGATTCTGAATTACATCCGGGAAGTCATGCGTATCCGCAATGCCCTGCCGGTAATCACATCCGGGCGTACCTGGGTACATCAGGATCTGACCACGGATGATGTCTGTGTGCTGATCCGGGAGGACGGCGTGCACGCCCCGGCCCTGGTCGTATACAACATCAGTCCGGAAACACAGACCATTCATACGGGCAGCACGGAATTCCATCATCTGAAGGGTGTTCTGACGGTATCTGCAGAACCCGTGGGTTTCCGGGATGACACACTGACCCTGCCGCCGTGGGGAACGGCAGTGCTGACTGGGGAGGAGTAAATATGCCGGAATGGCTGAAAGACGCAGTTTTCTATGAGATTTACCCGCCTTCGTTCCGGGATGGAAACGGGGACGGGATCGGTGACCTGGCCGGCATCACCGCCGGGCTGGACTATGTCCGGGAACTTGGCTGCAATGCCCTGTGGCTGAACCCGGTCTTCGATTCGCCGTTCCTGGACGGGGGCTATGATATCCGTGACTATAAGAAAGTTGCCCCGCGGTACGGGACGGAAGCGGATCTGGTCCGTTTGTTTGACAAAGCGCATCGGTTGGGGATCCGGGTACTGCTGGACCTGGTGCCGGGGCATACATCGGATACGCATGCCTGGTTCCAGGCTTCCTGCCGGGCCGAACCGAATGAATACTGGGGCCGCTATGTGTGGACCGACCATCCCTTTGCCGGAATAGCCGGACATCCGTATATTTCCGGCATGAAGGAACGGGCCGGGTCATATATGCTGAATTTCTTCGCTTCCCAGCCGGCCCTGAACTACGGCTGGCTCAACCGCACGGAAGCGTGGATGAGCGCGGCGGATTCACCGGAAGCTTTGGCTACCCGGGAAGCGATGAAGGATGTCATGCGGTACTGGCTGGACCGGGGCTGTGACGGGTTCCGGGTGGATATGGCGGACTCCCTGGTCAAAAACGACGATGAAAACAAGTCGGCTACGGCTGCCGTCTGGCGGGATGTACGGACCATGCTGGATCATGACTATCCCGAAGCGGCGCTGGTCAGCGAGTGGTCCAATCCGGTGCAGGCCATCAACGGCGGCGGCTTTCACATGGATTTCTATCTGGATCATGTGGGCAACGGCTATAATACACTGCTGCGTGACTACGAAGCCGGCGGGGCTGACCGCAGCTATTTCCGGAAGGACAGCGGCGGGGATATCCGGCGGTTTCTGGATGACTATCTGCCGAAATATGAAAATACCCGGTCCCGGGGATACATCTCGATGTTTACCTGCAACCATGACACCCCGCGGCCGGCCTGGACTTTGTCGGCTGATGAGATGAAGCTGTACTTTGCCTTCCTGATGACCATGCCGGGCGTGCCGTTTGTCTACTACGGGGATGAGATCGGCATGAAGTACGCGGATGTGCCGACCAAGGAAGGCGGCTATCAGCGGACCGGCAGCCGCACCCCGATGCAGTGGGACCACAGTGTCAACCTGGGCTTTTCAGACGCGGGGGCTGAAGACCTGTATCTGCCGGTGGATACTGCCCCGGATGCCGTCACCGCGGCGGACCAGGAACAGGATCCGGAGTCGCTGCTGAACACGGCCCGGAAGTGGATTGCCGTGCGGCACAGGTATCCGGATCTGCAGGCGGATGCGCCGTTTGCGGTGCTGTCTGCCGCCGGCGGGCAGGATATATTCGCGTATCAGCGGGGAAAGCTGGTCTGCGCGATGAATCCGTCAGGGACCACAAAACAGCTGCGGGATGAACAGCTGGAAGGAAAGAACGTGCTGGCGGTGACCGGCGCGGCGGAATTGTCGGAAGAAACACTGATTCTGGGCCCGCAGTCCTTTGCGCTGCTGGGCTGAGTGAAAACAGGCTCCCCCGGGAACCTGTTTTTTTTCTGTGCGGAAGATGGTTTTTCTGGGGTAGACAAGGCGGTTTTTGCTAGAATAGAGCCATCTATGATGGAATACTTCTGGTACATGATCGCATCCCTTGGGGCAGGGATCGGCACCGGGCTGGCCGGGCTGTCGGCAGCGACGGTCATGGTTCCGGTCCTGATTGTCCTGTGTCCTTCCTTCGGCGGGGAAACCGGTGCTTATCAGGCGACGGCCATTGCCCTGGCATCCGATATCCTCGGTTCGGCGGTGACTGCCTGGACCTACGCGCGGCATAAGAATATCGATCTGAAACGCGGCTGGATCATGCTGGTATGCATCCTGGTCATGTGCACGGCCGGCAGTTACGCAGCCTGGCTGGCCGGCAATTTCGTGCTGGGCAGCTTCACGCTGTTCCTGACATTCTTCATCGGCATCCGCTTCCTGGTAAAACCGGACACTTCCCGGGATCAGACAGTTTCAAAAGGAGCCTCCCTGGACTGGAAGGGCGTGTGCGTTTCCCTGTTCTTCGGGCTGACCATCGGTTTCGGCACGGGTTTTGTCGGCACCGGCGGCGGGATGATGCTGCTGGTGGTGTTTATGGTGTTCCTCGGCATGGAACTCAAGACCGCGGTGGGCACCAGTACGTTTATCATGACGTTTACGGCATTGATCGCTTCCGTCAGCCATGTGCTGATTCATCCGGCAATTGTGCTGGAGCGCTGGCCGGTGTTGCTGCTGTGCATGTTTACCGCCACGCTGGCTTCGCTGGTTTCCGCCCGCTTTGCCAACCGGGTCAGCAGCCGCACTGTGGGACTGGTCACCGGGGTGGTTCTGACCGTGCTCGGGGCCGCGATGATCCTGCTGTTTTACCGGGAGTATCTGACAGCCATCCCGCTTTATCTGCAGGTGATGCACTGCCTGCGGGATTTTATTGTCTTTATTATTCCCTGTGTGCTGGGGCTGCTTGTGATCCGGTTCCTGTTTGCCCTGCCGCAGTTTGTCTTCCGCAAATGCCTGCACCTGGTGGCATTTTCCTGTGTCACGATGATGATTGCCAAAGCGGAAAGCTGGATGGCCGCATCATTGACTTCGTGTCTGATTGCGGTGGTAATCTACCCGCTGCTGCGCCTGGTGGAGAAGGAACCGTGGTACAGCCCGCTGTTTGTGGAAAAAGAACCCGGTGAGATCCGCATGAGCCTGCTTCTGCTGTTCTTCATGTTCGCGGCCCTGACGGCAGTGTCATGGGGCCTGTTCGGCAGGCGGGAACCGGCCGCGGCGGCGATCCTGATGTGGGGAACCGGGGATGCCATGGCGGCCCTGGTTGGGATTCCGTTCGGGCGCCATAAAGTGCATTGGCGGCTGACGGACGGGAAGAAATCATGGGAAGGAACCGGCGTGATGTTCCTGACTTCCCTGCTCACGGGGCTGGTGTTCTTCCTGCTGTACTGCCATATGCCGGGAAGCGTCTGGTTCCGGGTCGCATGGGCAGCCCTGGCCGGGGCATTGACGGAACTGGTCTCGCCGAGTGAATGGGACACGGTAACCGTACCGGCTGTCATCCTGGCAGTCCTGCTGGTGTGCGGTCTTTGAGGAGGCATGATGAAACAGATTCTGAACCCGCTGTTCGGGTTTGACGAGTATACGCCGGATTGTGAACCGCATGTGTTCGCCGGCCGGCTGTATCTTTACGGCTCGCATGATGTTTACCGCGGGGACCGCTACAGTCCGGGGGATTATACGGCCTGGTCCTGTCCCGTGGATGATCTTTCCGACTGGCGCTGTGAAGGGGTGATCTACCGCCGCGGCCAGGATCCGCATGATCCTGCCGGCACCCGCTGTCTCTATGCGCCGGATGTCATTGACGGCCCGGACGGGAAATATTACCTCTACTATGAACTGGAAGGTGTTGACGGTATCAGCGTGGCCGTCAGTGAGTCCCCGGCCGGCCCGTTTTCCTATTACGGGCAGGTGGCCTATCCCGCCGGGGTGAAGCGGGAAGAACTGCCGTTCTATCCGTTCGGTTTTGACCCGGGCCTGTACCGGGAAGGCAGCCATGTCTATCTGGCCCTGGGCTTTTCCGTGGACTTCCCGATTGCCGGCATGGATCTGAAGCCGCAGAACATGAAAGGGGCCATCATCACCGAACTGGAAGCGGACATGCGCACAATGAAAACCATTCCGCAGTATGTGATCCCGGGCTGCGGGCAGGGTAAGGGGACTTCCTTTGCCGGCCATGAATTCCTGGAGGCTTCCTCGCTGCGGAAGTATGACGGGAAATACTATTTCATCTATTCTTCCCAGCACCAGCATGAGCTCTGCTGGGCGGTGAGTGACAGCATCTTCGGACCATATGAATATCAGGGCGTACTGATCTCCAACGCTATGGAAGACGGGCATCTCCGCGGCAACTGGGCCAATAACCACGGCAGTGTCGTACAGATTGCAGACCGTTTCTATGTGTTCTATCACCGGCATACGTGCGGAACCCAGTACAGCCGCCAGGCCTGTGCCGAACCGGTCCGGTTTGAAAACGGCAGATTCCTTACGGCCGTGATGAGTACGGAAGGGATCAGCGGCAATGACCTGGAACCGGGCAGGTATGCGGCCGGGCACGCCTGTTTTGTGCGGGACGGCGCAGACGGCACGTTCATCCCGTTTGGGGCTGTGCCCGTGGATACGGCCCGGATCGACCGGGACAGGGTCATCAATATCCGTGAATCGGCCGTGGTCTTCCGCCACATCAGGAAACTGAAGGAAATCGGGCTGGAACTGAGCGGTACAGCCGGCGGCACGGTGGAACTGTTCATCAACGGGGCTTATGCCGGCACAGAGGCACTGCAGGACAGCGTCCGGTTTGCGGCTGCGGCGGAACATGCGGAAGCGGAGCTGCGCTTCCGCAGCCCGGTGCCCGTGAGCCTGCTTACGGTCAGTTTTACGGATTAAATATATAGATAAATAGGGGCAGGGATATCTGCTATACTGAAACTGTATCAGCGGAGGGAACACATGAAAGAATACAGAATTGCGGTTATTGCCGGGGACGGAATCGGCCCGGAAGTGATGTACGAAGGCATCAGGGTATTGGAAAAAATCGCGGAACTGGACCCGGAAATCAGGTTCTGCTTTACCGAATTCCCGTGGGGCTGTGAGTATTATCTGGAACACGGGGAAATGATGCCGGCGGACGGCATGGATATCCTGAAGGACTATGACGCGATCCTGCTGGGGGCTGTAGGCTATCCGGGGGTGCCGGATCATATCTCGCTGCGGGATCTTCTGCTCAGGATCCGGCATGGCTTTGATGAGTATGTCAATGTGCGGCCGGTACAGCTGATGCCGGGCGCACCCTGCCCGCTGAAGGATGTTAAGCCGGAGGACATCAACATGATTTTCATCCGGGAAAACAGTGAAGGGGAATACCATGGCAGCGGTGCCTGGCTGTATCCGGACACACCGCAGGAAGTTGTTATCCAGAACGGGGTCTTCTCACGGATGGGCTGTGAGCGGATCATGCGGTATGCCTATGAACTGGCGCGGAAGAAGCAGATGACGCTGACTTCCATTTCCAAGGGCAACGCGCTGAATTATTCCATGGTTTTCTGGGATCAGGTATTTGCGGAAGTCGGGAAGGAATATCCCGATGTGAAGACCCAGACATTCCTGGTTGATGCGGCCAGCATGTTCATGGTGAAGGATCCGAAACGCTTCCAGGTCGTGGTGGCGTCCAATCTGTTCGGGGACATCCTGACGGACCTGGGGGCAGCGATTTCCGGCGGTATGGGCCTGGCATCAGGCGCCAATCTGAACCCGGAACGGAAGTATCCGTCCATGTTCGAACCGATTCACGGTTCGGCTCCCGATATTGCCGGGAAGGGCATTGCCAATCCGCTGGCGATGATCCGTTCCGTGGCGGACATGCTGGAATTCTTCGGCCATGACGCGTGGGCAGGGAAAATCATGAAAGCCATTGAGACCATGGTCGAAACAGAAGATTCACTGACCGTTGACCTGGGCGGCACGGCTTCGACGCAGGAATGCGGCGATGCGCTGATCCGCCTGCTGGAAAAATAAGGAGGAAAAAAAAGAATGACAAAACTGCACACAGGGGATGTGATGCGTGACTTCACATTCCGCACTCCGTTCGAAACCGGCTGCACCCTTGGGGAAACAGTCCGGCGGGTTCCCGGCAGGACAGCGCTGGTCTTTCTCCGCTATCTGGGCTGCACCAGCTGCCAGTTTGAAATCCGGCAGTATGCGCTGAACTATGAAAAGATCAAAGAGACCGGCGGGCAGCTGCTGATCGTGCTGCAGTCGGACCCGCAGCGGGTGGCGGATGAAACAAAGGATTTCCCGCTGCCGTTTGAAGTGATCTGTGACCCGGACCGGGAACTGTACCTGGAATTCGAAATTCCGGTTGCGAAGGACAAGGATGAACTGCATGACTTCAATTCCGAGAAATGGGCTGCCAAGCGGGCCATTGTCAAGGCGGCCGGCCTGACCCACGGTGCTTACGAAGGGGAGGAACTGCAGCTGCCGGCAACGTTTGTCCTCGATCATGACCTGGACATCGTATTTGACTACTACGGCAAGGCCAGCAACGACAACCTGTCTGCCGATGAACTAGCAAAACTGCTGTAATAAATAAAGAAAGGCTGTCCGGATTGACTCCGGACAGCCGTTTTCTTTCAGCTTATTCGAACTTTCCCTTCATCAGGATGTTCTTGTGATCGACAGCCAGTCTGCCGCGGGCAAAGACTGTATCGACTTCCATGTCATCGTCATAGATGATGAGGTCAGCATCGGCACCGGCCGCGATGGTGCCCTTGATGCCGGTCTGGTTGATGATTCTGGCCGGGGTGATGGTGAGCAGCTTCAGGGCTTCTTCCAGCGGTACATCCTTTTCCTTGACCAGGACCTTGATCAGCTGGTGCAGGGACTTCGGGGTGCTGTAGGTCAGGCCGATGAGTTCTTTCTTTTCATTGAACTTCGGCATGGAACCGTAGCCGTCACTGGTCATGGTCATGTTGTCATAACCGGCTTCAGCAAAGGCGTGGACAAGCATGTCGGCCATCTTCCGATTGTCTTCAAGGGTCTCACCGGCAGTGACGTCGATGAAGCCGCCGCGCTTCATGAATTCGATGCCGTCTTCAAACAGGCCCGGGTTCCTGGTCATGTGGGTCGGCAGGAACTTGGAAATCGGCACATCGGCATGATCAATGGCATAGAACAGCGGTTCCAGCTTCCGCGGGCTGTCACCCATGTGGATGCAGGTGAAGCCGGCTTTACCGGCCAGCAGGCCGCCGCGTCTTGCGGCTGTGGCAAGGCGGATCAGTTCTTCGCCGGTGATATTGGAGCTGCGGTGGTCGGACATGGATGTCTTGACACCGATGATCTGGCTGAACAGCATGATATCGCGTTCCGCGTCGCCGGTCAGGGTGACGGTCGGCAGGCCGTAGGAACCTGTCAGCATGAAGCAGGTGATGCCGAGTTCATTATAGGACTTTGTCTTTTCCAGAAGGTTCTCGAGGCTGCGGGAAATACCGTCTGTGCCCAACAGGCCGACAACGGTTGTCACGCCGCTGCCGACAATCACGGACAGCTGGGATTCCGGTACTCTGGTGGTCGGGCCGCCTTCACCGCCGCCGCCGGTAATATGCTCATGGATGTCAAGATATCCCGGCACAACCATGTGACCGCCGGCATCGATTTTCTCGACTTCATCGATGGCGTCATATTCATCGATTTTGTCGGCCAGGCGGACGATCTTCTCACCTTCAATAAGAATGTCTTTTTTGCCCAGGGGAGCCGGTGCGTACACCAGGGCATTTTTAATGATTTTCATTATAATTATTCCTCCGTTGTTAATTTCAGCGTATGTCATCTTCAAAGATTCGTCAATCAGATGTTTTTTCCCAATCGGCATGATTTTTCATGTATCATTATTTTATAAAACCCGCATAGACAAAAACGATGCGCGGTGAACAGAGGAGGAATTATGAAAGTATTGTTTATCGGCAACAGTCACACGTTCTTCAACGACATGCCCGAACTGTTTGCGAGATTCTGCGAAACAGACGGACAGAAGCCGGAAGTCACCATGCTGGCTTACCCGGGCAAGTATCTCGACTGGCATATGGACGAATACTTCGCCACCCGGTTCAACATTCTTTACGGCGGCTATGACTACTGCGTGATCCAGCAGGGTGCCCACCCGTTCCCGGAAGTGGAAAGCACCTTCACGAACGCCAAGCGGATCATCGAAATGTGCCGCACTGCCGGTACCGTGCCGGTGATTCTCATGACCTGGGCGGAAAAGAGATTCCCGGAAAACCAGGCCAAGATGATCGACTGCTATACAAAGCTGGCGGCGGAAACCGGGGCCCTGCTTTCCCCGGTCGGCCTGGCCTGGCAGAAGCTGCAGAACGAACATCCGGAGATCGAACTGTACTGGAAGGACGGCGAACACGCTTCCCTTTACGGTGACTACCTGATCGCTGCCGCTGACTATGGTGTCATCACCGGCAAGACCGAACTGGACCTGCCGCCGATCGGCCTGGATTTCATGAAGGACAAGGACCTCGGCAAACCGCGCCGGCTGATTGAAGACCCGGCCGAGACAGGCGTTGACCTGGATCCGGAAAAAACCGCTGTGATCCTGGCCGCGGTCAGTGCGGAACTGAAAAAACTGAAGGCATGAAAAAAAGCCGGGCAACCGGCTTTTTTCTTCTTGTTATTCTGTTTTGATCCCTGCTTTTGTAACGTAGTCCTTGATCCGGTCGAACGTTTCACCGCTCAGGTCGTGCTCGATTTTGCAGGCATCATCTTCAGCGGTTTCCGGATCCACGCCGAGCGCAATGAACAGGCTGGTCAGCAGGTGATGCCGTTCGGCTGTCCGCCGGGCAATTTCATATCCCGGTTCCAGAAGTTTGATTGAACCGTCACGGCCCATCTGGATATAGCCGTTTTCACGCAGCTTCTTCATGGCTACGCTGACACTCGGCTTGCTCAGACCGCGGTCCTGGGCAATATCGACGGAGCGGACATATCCGTTTTTTTCCTGCAGGAAAAGAATCGTTTCAAGATAATCTTCAGCAGACTGATATATTTTCATTGCCATACATAACCTTTCTGGTATTTATTATAATCGAACGGCAAAAAAAACAGAACCAAATTGATTCATCGGGGAAGACCGATTATCATGAATAACAGGGAAAAGAGAACAATGAAAAAGATACTTTTTTACGGCATGGACTGGCAGGACCTGGCAATCTGCCGGGCGGCTGCGGACAGTCTCGGGATTGCGACCGGGATCGTGGATGACACCTGCCTGGATGAGCCGCTGGAAGAGCTGTTTGAGAAAATGGACGAACACCGCGGCCCGCATGCTCTGCCAGCCGGGAAATACATGCTGATGGCAGACCTGCCCCGGGAAGAACTGGTGGAGCTGCTCCGGCAGATTGAAACGGTAACCGGTGACTTTGATGCGATCAAGGTGGCGCTGACGGATACCAACCGGCACTGGCCACTGTCCCGGGTGCTGCAGGAAACAGCGCAGGAGCACATGGTCATGCAGAAGGCCGTGCTGCTGCAGCAGGTGATCATGGCCTGCAACTCACTGGACATGACGCAGCTCAGGCCGGAAGATACCGAAGCATTCAAAAAGAGCCTGATGACCGGTTATATGATGCTGAAAACCGGTGCGTTTACGGAAGCCGGCCTGGACCGGGTGACAGAAGAACTGATGGAACATCTGCGGCGCAGCCGGAAGGTGCCTGACTGAAAATGAACAGAAACAGGAAAGGGGAAAGGATATGAAAAACCAGCAGACAATCAGACAGGTCGTAACAAAAGACAGCCTGCTGGCTGCCCTGAGTGCCGTGGGGGCCCGCAGCGGGATGGTGATTGAAGTGCATTCCTCGCTCTCCGCCCTGGGCTATGTGGCAGGCGGGGCCCGAACGGTTGTGGATGCCCTGATGGAACTGTGCGGGGACAGCGGCACGATCCTGATGCCGATGCAGACCGGGGACAATACCGATCCGAGCGGCTGGGAGAATCCGCCGGTGGATCCGTCGCTGTGGCAGGTCCTGCGGGACAACACCCCGCCGTATCATCCCGAAAATACGGATATCCAGTATATGGGGGCGATCCCGGAGAATTTCCGGCACCGCAACGGGGTGGTTTACTCCGGTCATCCGTCGCTGTCGTATGCGGCCTGGGGCAAGTATGCGCGGCTGCTGTGCAACCGGCAGTCTATTCATTTCCCGCTGGCAGAGGAATCACCGACGGCCCGGCTGTATGAACTGCGCGGCCATGTGCTGCTGATCGGCACCGGGTATGACAAGTGCACCTGCATGCACCTGGCGGAATACCGCACCGACTGCCGGCCGATCCGGGTGGACTGTGCCGCGGCGGCCGAGGGTGAGGAAAACCGCTGGCGCAAATACCTCGATCTCGCCCTGGACAACAGTGAGTTCGAGAAGATCGGCGCGATCATGGAAAAGAAAGGCATGGTCCGCAGGACCATGCTCAATAACTGCCCGATCAGTTTCTTCTCGGCTGTGGATGCCATTGACGAAGCGACCGAATATTTCGAAAAAACCGTGGTATACGACCTGTACCGTTAAACAGACCAGTGATGCTGCACCCACGCTGAAGCGATGGCTTCCGCTGCCTGCAGCATTTCTTTTTCCTCCTTTTCCGTGAACCGGCACTTTACCGGCGCGTCCAGATCGATTTCCCCGACGACGTCACCGTTGACCAGGATCGGCACACACAGTTCACTGCGGCTGTCAGCGTCACAGGCAATGTGTTCCGGCCGGGCAAAGACATCATCCACCCGCTGGACGGCTTTCTCCCGGTAGCATGCCCCGCAGACACCCTTGTCAAAGGCAATGTGCGTGCATGCCGGCTTGCCCTGGAAGGGGCCGAGCACCAGTTCATTGTTCCGGACCAGATAGAAGCCGGCCCAGTTGAGGTTGTCGTAGTTCATCTTGATGCAGGCACTGACATTGGCCAGGGCGGCAGTCAGGTCCGGCTCCTCGAGGAGAGCCGCGATTTCTTTAATCATCATGTTTTCCATAAAATGTACTATATCATATATTAATAAGAATAAGACCGCGGGAAACCGTTTGCTGTCCTGTGGAAATACGGAAATATAGTGCTATAATATCAATCGTGAACAGGGGCGCATGTAAATGCTGAGAGAGAACCCTTATCACCTGATCTAGGTTATGCTAGCGTAGGGAGTTCAAAATCTGACCCTTACGCCTTCGAATTGGAGGTGTTTTATTATGAAAACCGGAAATCAGACAAAGCTTCTGGCCTATATGGCCCTTTACGCGGCACTGTATGTGGTGCTGAAAACCGTAGGGAACTTCATACCGTTCCTGCAGATGCCCAACGGCGGCTCGATTGAAATCGAACTGATTGCCGTGTTTATTGCCTCGTGGCATCTGGGCTGGAGCTACGGCATCGGCGTTGCCCTGCTGTCCTGGCTGATCACCTTTGTCATGGGCAGCGGCAGATGGTTCCTGAATCCGATGCAGTATGCCCTGGACTACTTCATCCCGCTGATTGTGGTCGGCATTGCCAGCCTGTTCGGCGGCCGGGGAAAGAACCGGTTCCTGATCGGCGTGGTCATCTCGATGTTCCTGAAGTACGCGTCCAACGTGCTGTCCGGCGTCTATTACTGGCCGGAAGGGGCAGCCGCAGGTTCGGTGCCGGCCTGGATCTATTCCCTGAATTACAATCTCTGGTACAACCTGGTAACGGCGATTGTCTGCGCGGCGGTTGTGCCGCTGCTGATCAGCCGCCTGCAGAAGGCCAGGTTCATGCGCTGAGTATCCGCTTCCGGAAAAGTGCAGATTCAAATTTGCACTTTTTTTCTGTTTGTATGGTATACAATATGACGTGCAGAAAGGGCAGAGCAGATGAAGCCGGTACCGGGAAAAGAAGTATATATCCAGAGTTTCAAGCATGACGGATCACTGCACCGTACGTGGTGCCGCGGTTTTGTGCTGGAAGCGGATGAAACGCACTATGTGGCGGTAACGGACAAGGCCTGGGTCGTCGAGGCTGACGGCCGCCGCTGGTTTACCCGCGAACCTGCTGTGTGCTTTTTCTGGACAGACCGCTGGTACAACGTGATTTCCATGATCCGCAAGACCGGCATCTTCTTCTATGTAAACCTGGCGTCACCGAGCCTGTATGACGGGGAAGCCATCAAGAATATCGATTATGATCTGGATGTCAAACTGTATCCGGACCATACCTATCAGATCCTGGATGAGAATGAATACGCGATGCACGCTGACCTGATGGGCTATCCGGATGAGATCAGGGATATTCTCAGACGGCAGATGCAGGAACTGCTGACGAAAATGGAAAACCGGGAAGATCCGTTCAATGACGAATGTATTGAACGGTATTACCGCCAGTACCGCCGGATGAAAACCGCTGAACAGGATGAACCGTACTCCGAAAAAAAGAACTGAAAAAAAATAAAAATCAGGGGTTTACAAACAGAATAAATGTGGTAATATAACAAAGCGCTCGGTAAAACCGGACGTCAGAAAATCAGGATAAAACAATTTCTGAAAAAACTGTTGACAGTCAATTTGGAAAGTAGTAAACTCTTGATTTGCTGAGGTAAGGAAAAAGCCGAAGCAGTGATCTTTGAAAACTGAACAGGAATTAAGCAACGAAACGTCAAGAATTTATGGAAAGAACTGACGAGAGAGTCAGTTAAAGAGCTAAATCAAATG